>CANQAB010000001.1 GCA_947589445.1 uncultured Clostridia bacterium
TTTTTAGCATCTTCTCCTATAACATCTTTAGCAAGTTTTACATCTTTCTTTAATAATTTTGATAATTCATCTGCAACCGGTTTTAAAGAGAATTCAGGTTTTATTTCTCCTTTTGGTCTTCCTAAATGAGAACACAAAATAATTTTTGCATTATTTTCTAATAAGTATTTAATAGTATCTAATGCAGATACTATTCTTCTATTGTCTGTGATATTTCCATTTTCATCCTGTGGAACATTGAAATCGCATCTAACTAATACTTTTTTTCCGTTTACATTTATATCTCTAACTGTTTTTTTATTCATATCATAAACCTCCAATTTTATTTAAAAATGGAGGCTAGAATTTAGTATTTGGTATTTTGTGTTTTGATTTTTATATTTCAAAACTCTTAATCCAAACACGAAACTCCAACCTCCTTTTGTTTTCTCTTTTTTAGCATAAATTATTTTTACTTACGTTTACATTAGAACAAGGCAAAAGTGGTATATTACTAGAAAAGCTAGCAAAAAATCTTAAAACTATACTTTTGTATGTTGAACGATTTTTTGTGAAGCTTGACAACGTAAGATGCCGCTTTTCATTTGCTCTAGTTTTCATTTATTTTGTTGCTATATAACAAGCCAAATCAACAAGTTTATTTGAATATCCCCACTCATTATCATACCATGCAACTAATTTAACAAATGTATCTGTTAAACTAATTCCAGCAGTGCTATCGAATATAGATGTATGTGCATCATTAATAAAATCTGAAGATACAACTGCATCATCTACATATTCAATAATTCCTTTGAATTCATTTTCTGATGCTTTTTTAACTGCTGCACATATTTCTTCCATTGTAGCAGGTTTTTCTAAGTTGCAAGTTAAATCTACCACTGATACATCAACAGTTGGTACTCTGAATGCCATACCTGTTAATTTTCCATTTAATTCTGGAATAACTTTTCCAACAGCTTTTGCGGCACCTGTTGATGATGGTATAATATTAGCAGCAGCTGCTCTTCCGCCTCTCCAATCTTTTTTAGATGCTCCATCTACTGTTTTTTGTGTTGCTGTTGTACTATGAACAGTTGTCATTAAACCATCTTTTATTCCAAAATTGTCATTAATTACTTTTGCAAGTGGTGCTAAACAGTTTGTTGTGCAAGATGCATTTGATACAATATTCATATCTGGTGTATATTTATCATTGTTAACTCCCATTACAAACATTGGTGCATCTTTTGAAGGTGCACTAATAATTACTTTTTTAGCTCCTGCATCTATATGTGCTTGTGCTTTTTCTAATGTTGTAAATACTCCTGAACATTCTAAAACATATTCTACTCCTAACTCCCCCCATGGAATATTTTTAGGGTCCATTTCATTATATACTTTTATTTCCTTTCCATTTACTACTAAACTTCCATCCTTTGAATATACTTCTCCGTTAAATCTTCCATGTACAGTATCATATTTAGTCATATAAGCCATGTAGTCTGCTGCGATAAATGGATCATTTATTGCAACTACTTCAACTTCTTTTTTATTTAATGCTGCTTGGAATGCCAAATTTCCTATTCTACCAAATCCGTTAATTCCTATTTTTACTGACATAAAATTCCTCCATTCTGATACATATTATTGTATCTTTAAATAAAATATAGCCTTTTTAAGACTTATATTATTGTATATCAAAAAAGAATACTTGTAAAGTATTCTTTCTTTTTTTTATTAAATTTATTCTTGATTTTCGTTAACAACAACATCTGGTTGCTTTTCTTTTTTCTTTTTTCCAAATGTAATTTCTTGAAATAAGAAATCATGTACTTTTTGCCATGTAACTTCTTGATATAAAAATTCATTTATTTCTTTTTCCATTTTTTGTTGTTTTGGTGTTAATTCAACCTTTATTTCTTTCTTTAAAAATTCTTCAGCATCTTGTAGCCAAAAAGCTTTAAATTTTGCCCAAAATCCTTGCTTTGCTGGTAATGTTGTATCTACCGGTTTAAACATATTACTCATTATATAGTTCCTCCTCTTTAGTAATTTAATAAATATTTCAAATATATTTATATTACAAATATTTATTTTTTTCAATAGTTTTTATATTAAATATTTGTTACATTTAGTTTACATTTTCATTACAATATTCTACCAATTAAATTTTCTTTATTCTCCCCTACTATTTCTACCTCTACAATTTCATTATGATATCTTTGTATATTTTCATCTTTTATATCTACTAATAAATAATTTTGTGTATGTCCTTTTAAGTATTCGCCTTGTTTTTCTTCAATAAGTACATCTAATTTTTTTCCAATATTTTTTTTATTGTACATTCGTTGATTTTCCTCAGATAGTTTAATTAGTATTTTACTTCTTTCTTCTTGTATATTAGGTAAAATTTGATTTTCCATCTTGTCTGCTTTGGTGCCCTTCCTTCTAGAATATTTAAATATATGCATTTTATAAAATTTAATTTTTTTTAGAAATTCATATGTCTTTATAAATTCATATTCTGTTTCGCCTGGAAAACCCACTATAATATCTGTAGTTAATATAACGTCTGAATATTGTTTTCTAAGTAATTTTACAACATTTTCAAATTGTCCTGTTGTATAAATTCTATTCATTCTTTTTAGAGTTTCATCGCATCCACTTTGTAATGATAAATGGAAATGATGACAAATTTTATTTAATTTAGATAGTCTTACTAAAAAATTTTCATCAATTATAGTTGGTTCTAATGAACCCAATCTGATTCTTTCAATTCCGTTTACTTTGTTAATTTTTTCTAATAAATCTATTAGTCCTATATTTTCTTTAAAGTCTTTACCATAGGATGCAATATGTATACCGGTAATAATTATCTCTTTTATATTTTTTTTAGCTAAGCTTTCTACTTCAGATATTACGCTTTCTATTCTTCTACTTCTTACTCTTCCTCTTGCATATGGTATAATACAATATGAACAAAATCTATCACAACCATCTTGCACTTTAATTACTGCTCTTGTTTTATCTGTATGTATTATTGTACCAAAATCAACAAATTCTTTTTGATGCATTACATCATCTATCTTGTTTTTTTCTGTCTTAATGCCTATATTTACACTATCGATATATTGTTCTACATATTTTACAATTTCCTTTTTTTCATTATTACCTAGAATTAAATCTACTTCATCTATTTTTTCTAAATTATCTTTTGCTATTTGAGCATAACATCCGTACCGCCACAACAATTGCATTGGAATTTAATTGTTTTGCTTTTCTTATCATTTGTCTGGATTTTTTATCTGACATATTCGTTACAGTACAGGTATTTATAATATATATATCTGCTTTTTCTTCAAACTTTACTACTTCATATCCTGCCATTATAAATTTTTCTTGCATTGCATTTGTTTCATACTGATTAACTTTGCATCCTAATGTACAAAATGCTACTTTCTTCATTTTACTCCTCCAATCAAAGTTAGAAAACAAAAAGGGATAAACCCAAATTTGTTCCACTAATGGACCAATTTTGGTCTGTCCCTTTTTGGTTTCTATTCTATCTTCTCTTTCTGTCTAATATATCTAAATTATCCAAAGCCTTACCAGTTCCTAAAGCTACACATGATACTGTATCATTTGCTATCATTACATTAATTCCTGTTTTTTCCTGTAATAACTTATCTAATCCATCTAATAAGCTTCCTCCACCTGTCATATAAATTCCTCTATCGCTAATGTCTGCTGCTAATTCTGGTGGTGTTTTCTCTAAAACACTATGAACAGCATCTACTATCATCATAGCTGGTTCAATTAAAGCTTCTAACATTTCACTTGAATAAATTGTTAGAGTTTTTGGAAGTCCTGTAGATAAGTCTCTGCCTCTAATATCCATTTCAACATCTTGTATTTTTGGATATACACAACCAATATTAACCTTTAATTCTTCTGCTGTTCTTTCTCCTATAATTACATTATGTTTTTTCTTAATATATCTTACAACAGCTTCGTCAAATTTATCTCCTGCAACTTTAATTGAAGAACTTACAACCGAACCGCCTAATGATATGACTGCTATATCTGTTGTTCCTCCACCTATATCTACTATTAAATTTCCACAAGGCTTTGATATGTCAAGTCCTGCTCCAATTGCCGCAGCTATTGGTTCTTCAATTAAATAAACTTTTCTAGCACCTGCTTTTGATGCTGCATCTATTACAGCTTTTCTTTCTACTTCTGTTACCTGTGATGGTATACATATCATAATTCTTGGAGAAAACATGGATTTACCACATATTTTATCTATAAAGTATTTTAACATTTTTTCTGTCACTGTATAATTTGATATAACTCCGTCTTTTAATGGTCTAGTTGCAACGATATTTCCCGGTGTTCTTCCAAGCATTCTTCTAGCTTCTTGTCCAACCGCTAAAACATCATTTGTATTATTATCAACTGCAACTACAGATGGTTCTCTTAAAACTACCCCTTTTCCTTTTACATAAGCAATTACTGTAGCAGTTCCTAAATCTATTCCTATATCTTGTCCAAAACCCAACATGACATCTTCTCCTTTATTAAGTTATACAATAAAATTTATAACATAATAAAATTGTAACGAATATTACCTTTTTATTACAGATTCGTTACAATTATATTACATATATTATGAAATTTCAAGTACTTTTTTTATTTTATTTTATATTATATAAAGTATAATATCAATAATGTCCCAATCACTAAATATGTAGCTGTTTTTTGAGATAAAAATTCTTCTTCTGATGCATTTTTAATATCATCTGTTATAGAAATAGTAGCATAATCTACATCTGTAAACTTGTACCACATTTCAAATTCCTGATAGTTATTTGGTTCCAAATTTTCTATTTTAATATATTTTGTACCTAACTTTACATCTCTAGCTGAATATAAATCTATTTTTACATATTTTTCGTTTATTATGCCTTGTGTGTTATTTTTTATACCTCCTTTTACATATCCATTTATATATGTTGCTTTGCTTTCACCAATTATTATTTCTGGAGAATCTGTATATATCTTCGCATTTACATTGGTATAAGTACCATTAATAGCTACATATATAATAATATCTGAAAATATCCAGAATCCAGCAATTATTAACGCATATAATAAAAATGTTTTTAATCTCTTCATACATTTTTCCTACCTTTTATGTTTGATATTTTTAGTTTACATTTAATACTACAAATATAATTTTTTACATTAAAAGTTTCTATTTTAACTTTTACTCTTTAATAAATTATATATATTTTTTTATGTTTTGTCAATTTTTATATTAATATCTCCTGGTCTAGATATGTAGAATAAATATATGTTTTGCTTACTTTTTTATTCATTGATTTTTCTAATGCTTTTTTATATAGTTCTAATTGCGTTCTATATTTTTGAATTAATTGGTCTTTGGCTGTAACATAATCTGTTTTATAATCTACTAATATAAGCTCATCTTGGTTATTAATATAGAATAAATCTATAATTCCTTGTACAAGTATTTCTTCTTCAAAGCTATTATTCATATATATTTCTTTTGATGGAATACTAATATAAAATGGTCTTTCTTTTTCTACTAATTTTGCTTGTTTTATTTCTTGCCATAAATTAGATTTAGTAAAATTAAATATTTTCTCTATATTAATATTTTCCGCTTCCATTTTATTTATTTTCTTTTTAAATAATAACTTTTGAATTAATTCTTTTATTTTTTCTTCTGTATAAATCTCATGAAAATTTAAATTTTGCATGCACAAGTGTATTAATGTTCCTTTTTGTGCGCCAGTAAGCTTATTATTCTCTTCTTTTATAAAAGATGGTAATTTCATGTTATTTTCTAATGTTGTTTTTATATCCCCCATATTATTTTTTATTTTGCTTACAGATGATTTTGCCTCTATTTTACTAAGTTCTATATAAGGATATTTCCAATTTAATTTGTCCTTTATTTCTTCTAAACTGTTAATTTTAATATTTTTAATTATATCTTCAAGTTTCATTCTTTCATCATTAACATTAGATTTTTTATTATCATTTAATATTATATCATCTTTTTCTACTTTCTTTAAATTCATAATATTCAATTTATTATTTTTTAAATAAACTAACTCTATCCAATCTAAATATGATTTATATTTTTTTAATATATTTGTGTTTATTTTTTCTCCACCAGTATATAACTGTAGTAACTCTTCTTTATCTTTTAAAGATTTTTCCAAGTCATTAGAAACACCGGTTATTATAAGCTTTTCTTTAGCTCTTGTTAATGCAACATATAATATTCGCATTTCTTCTGATATAATTTCTTCTTTGGATTTTATTTTAATTGCTTCCTTTGCTAATGTATTATATTGCAATTTTTTTTTGCAATCAATGTAATTTACTCCTAGCCCCAAATCTTGGTGAAGTAAAATTGGATTATTTAAATCTTGCACATTAATTTTTTTATTACTATTGCAAAGAAAAACTAAGGAAAATTCTAATCCCTTACTTTTATGAATACTCATAATTCTAACAACATTTTCATTTTCTCCAATTAATTTTGCAGAAGATAAATCTCCACTACCAGTTTTTACTTTATCAATAAAATTAATAAAATTATATAATCCATTAAAGCTTGCTTTTTCGTATTGTTTTGCTTTCTCAAATAATAATTTTAAATTAGCTTGTCTTAAAATACCATCTGGCATTAAACTTACATAGTTATAATATCCTGTATCTATATAAATTTTCCAAATTAGTTCATCTAATTCTAGGTACTCTGAATCTTGTCTCCATCCTTGTATTTTTGTAATAAATGTTTCTATTTTTTGTTTCAATGAATCATTTCGTGAATATTCTTTCATTGCATTATAAAAACTTTTTTTATTATCTACTAATCTAATTTTTATAAGCTCATTGTCTGTAAATCCTCCTATCATACTTCTTAAAACAGAAACTAGTGGAATATCTACAGTAGGATTATCAATTATTTTTAATAAATTCATTATTGTTTGAATTTCAATAGAACTTAAGTATTCTAATGAAGCATCACTATATACTGGAATATTTAAATTAATGAGTTCATTTTCAAATAAATTAGCTTTATCTTTTGTTGACCTTAAAATAATTACAATGTCTTTATATGTAATTGGCCTATATCCTACTTTTTTATCATAAACAACTTTTTGGGAATCTAAAATTTCTTTTATTTTTTTTGCTACAAACTTAGCTTCTATTTCTATATTTTGTACTGGTTCCTCTTGTTCTTTATTTTCATCTTCAACTTCTTCTGTTTTTTCCTTACTCTCTATAACAAATATTTCTGTATTTGTACCTATACTTTCTTTTTCAGGATTTTCATAACTTGCCCCTAGATTTAAATATTCATCTTTTGAATAATTTATATCTCCTAAATTTTTAGACATAATATCTTGAAATATTAAGTTAGTAACATCTAATATATTTTTTCTACTTCTAAAGTTCTTAAATAATTTTATTTTCTGTCCATTATTTTCTGACTTATCCTTTTCGGCATTTTTGTAAGTTTCGTATTTACTTAAAAATAATTCTGGTCTTGCTTGCCTAAATTTGTAAATACTTTGTTTTACATCTCCAACCATAAAAATATTATTACCACGAGAAATAGACGTTAATATGCTTTCTTGTACTAGGTTAGAGTCTTGATATTCATCTATTGCAATTTCTACAAACTTTTTCTGGTATCTTTTTGCTACTTCTGTCGGATTATATATATTATTTTCATTTTTTTTGAGAAGTATTTTTAAAGCCATATGCTCAACATCTGTAAAATCTACTATATTTTTTTCTTTTTTTACATCTTTTAATAACTTATCATATTCAAAAATAATTTGCTTTAAAGATTTTAGAATATTATACATATTATTAATATCTTCATTTGCTTGTCTTGAAGTACAATCTATTATTTCTAATGACTTCTTTATTTGTTTTTTTATTTCATTTCTTTTATCTTTAGCAATATCCTTTTCTTCTAAAGTAATTTTTTTATCTACTGGCCATTTTTCAAAATGAATTTCTAAAATGGACTGATACATTTTATCCCATTCTTCACATTTTAAAATGTTATTAATTTCTTCTATATCTTGACCTATTACAATACTATATTTTTTTAATTCTTCAAATTTTTCGAGACTATTTTTAAGTTTTTCTAGTTTTAGCTTTGAATCATTTAAACTTTCTTTTATATTATTTAAAATTATTTTTCCCCATCCTGTTTTTGAAAAATCTATATTTAATTTTTCTTCTAAATTATATTTTTCAACCTGTTCATCTAGCCAAATATTAGGAAAAGGATGACTTTGAATAAATTTATAAATATTCAATATCAAATCTTTTAAAGGTTCATCTGAAGAATATGTAGTATATGTTTCTAATAGTTCTATAAACTTTTTATCTTCTATTTCATATTTCTTATCAAATAAATCTTCTAAAGTCTCTTGCTTTATTAAATTTAATTCTTCATTATCTGCTATTCTAAAATTAGGAGCTACACCAATTTCATAAAAATTATTTTTTACAACATCTAAGCAAAAAGAATCTATTGTGCAAATATTTGCTCTACTAATTAGATTAATTTGTTTCTGAAGATGACAATTTTCAGGTTTTTCTTCTATCTTTTTATAAATTGCTTCTAATATTCTTTCTTTCATTTCAGATGCTGCAGCATTAGTAAAAGTTACAATTAATAACTGGTCTATATCTATTTTTTGGTAAATTATTTTATGAATAATTCTTTCAACTAAAACTGCTGTTTTTCCACTACCGGCTGCTGCTGCAACTAGTATGTTACTACCCGTTTTTTCTATTGCTTGCATCTGTTCATTTGTCCATTTCACACTACTCATTTTTTCACCTTTCAAATATGTAAAAATTTATTAAATATTTTTACTTTTCATTATTTGTTTTTACATATGAATTATATCACAAATTTCGCAATTATCAATTCTTGTTTTTTTATAAATACCATGGTATAATTAGAGTTAAATAACTAGCACGTTCTAGTAAAAAAGGAGGATTACTCGTGACCACTAAGGAATTAAAAGATGTATTTTCTAAAATTGATTGGAAATCGCTTTCAAATGAAGAGATTATTGACGTTCTTAACTATTTAGAAGAACAAAATGTCTACCTTAAGCGCATTATCAGTCATAGGAAATATATACAAACACACTTTCCTTTCGAAAAGTATAAAGCTAATTGCTAATTCTTTTCAAAAAAGCGAGGATAATTCCTCGCTTTTGTTATATAAATAGAAAATTTCTCCGAAATTCCTATTAACTTTGTATATCAAGCTAATTTTCTGCCTTTTTTTCTATTTTAGTAATCATTTTTAAAGCTTTTGGTCTTTCTACCATTATTACATGCCCACATCCTTGACACTCCATTTTAAAATCAACACCTATTCTTGTTATTTTCCAAAGTTTGCTTCCACATGGATGTACCTTTTTTGTTCGAACAATATCACCTATATTATATTCCATATTTTTCTCCTTTTATTCAAAAGTTTTCAATCTCTTAATAACCGTATCCTTACCTAATACTTGCATAATGGCATATAAATCTGGTGTATTAGTTCTTCCTGTTACTGCTATTCTAATAACTGTACTTACATCTCCAACATGCGCCTCAAATTTTTCTGGGTTTACTTTATATTCTTTTACTTCTCTCGCATATCCAAATTCTTCTGCTAAATCTTTTAGTTTATCAAACCATGTCTGTTTATCATCATCAATGTTAAAATATTTTTCAACATAAGTATTTAATATATTTTTTATTTTTTCTTTGTCATTTATCTTTTGTAATTCATAATTATTTTTTATTTTTTCAAACTCTTCATCATACATATAACTAATATTTTCTTTTAAGTCTGACCATTTTGCAATATCTTTTCTTGGTTTTTCATTTCCTCTTTCAATGCCTAATACTTTTAAAGTATAATCTTTATCTTTTTCTAATAAATTAGCCAATTCTTGGTCATACGCTATTGCCCATTTTAGAGCCTTCAAATATACTTCTTCAGCAGTATATTTGGAAATTACAATTTTAGAAACATCTAATAGTTTTACCATATCAAATAAAGCACCACTAACACTCATTTTATTTAACATAAAATCAAACTCTTCTATGCTAGCATCTTTATTTTGCTTTCTCCAATTTTCAAAATTAGAATTTGCAATATTTAATAAATATTCTTTTACTGCTAAACTTGGTATACCTTGTTCTGCATAATAACTTACAGCAGCTTCAGAATCTTTTCTTTTACTTAATTTACGTTTATTTCCATTATCATTTTTCATAATTGGAGAAATATGAGCATACTTTGGTGGCTTAAATCCCATTTCTTGAAATAATTGTAAATGTAATGGTACAGAAGATAACCATTCATCGCCTCTGATAACATGAGTTGTATGCATTAAATGGTCATCTACAGCATGTGCAAAATGATAAGTTGGAAGTCCATCTGATTTAATAATAATAATATCTTGGTCATTTTCCGGAAAATCAACATTTCCTTTAATTATATCTTTGTGTTTTATTTTTCTATCTTCTCTGCCCGGAGATTTAAATCTAATAATATATGGTACCCCTGCTTTTATTTTTTCTGCTGCTTCTTCAATTGATAAATTTCTATATTTAGCCCAAACTCCATAATAACCAGTTCTAACTTTAGCAGTTTCCTGTTTTATTCTCATTTCTTCTAATTCTTCTTGAGTTGCAAAACATGGATAAGCTTTGCCCATAGATAACATATATTTTGCATATGCTTGGTAAATTTCTTTTCTTTTACTTTGTTTATATGGTCCATATTTTCCTTTTTCTTCTTCCTCAGATATCATACCTTCATCTGGAAGAATCTCAAAATTATTAAATGACTCTATAATATTGGTTATAGCATTATTCACTTCTCTTTTTTGGTCTGTATCTTCTATTCTTAAGAAAAATACTCCTTTGGTTTTTATTGATGCCATTTTTGCAACTAATCCCTGATATAATGTTCCAATATGAGTAAATCCTGTTGGACTTGGAGCAACCCTAGTAACAATTGCTCCTTCTGGTAAATTTCTTTCTGGATATTTTTCTTCATAATATGCAATATCTTTTGCATCTGGAAAAATTAAATTTGCTAAATCTTTATAATTCATATTTTTTTCCTTCCTTCTATAATCTATACTTCCATTATTATTGGTAAAATCATTGGATTTCTCTTTGTTTTAGCAAAAACATAATCTCTTAATCCATCTTTTAAATTAGATTTTATACTTGACCAGTCTTTAATTCCTTTTTCTTCACACTTGTACAATTCCTTTTGTACTGTTCGTTTTACTTCATCCATCAGATTTTCAGATTCACGGACATAAACAAATCCTCTTGAAATAATATCTGGTCCAGCAACAACTTCTCCTGTACTAGAATCCATCGTTAATACAATAATAATTAATCCATCTTGTGATAAATGTTGTCTGTCTCGAAGTACGATATTACCAACGTCTCCTATTCCTAATCCGTCTACTAAAACTCTTCCTGATTGTACAGTTCCTACCATTTTAGCATCGTTTTCACTAATCTCCATTACTCTACCATTATTCATAATAAATATATTTTCTGGTGGTACACCTACTTTAACTGCTGTTTTTGCATGAACCATTAATTGTCTATATTCACCATGAACTGGTAAAAAGTATTTAGGTCTAACTAAAGATAACATTAATTTTTGCTCTTCTTGACATGCATGTCCTGAAACATGAATATCTGCCAATGAGCTATATACTACTTCTGCCCCTATTTGCATTAAATCGTCTATTACCTTTGATACTAATTTTTCGTTTCCAGGTATTGGGGTTGCTGATATTATTACTAAGTCATTTGGCGTTATTTCTACTTTTTTATGCTCACCTGTGGCCATTCTAGTTAAAGCAGACATTGTCTCTCCTTGGCTACCTGTTGTTAAAATTACTAATTGTTCATCTGTATAATTTTTTATCATGTCAATATCAATAAAGGTATTTTCTGGTACATTAATATATCCTAGTTCCATAGCAGTTTGTATTACATTTATCATACTTCTACCGCATACTGACACTTTTCTATTATATTTAACTGCAGAATTTACTATTTGCTGAATTCTATGAATATTAGAAGCAAAAGTTGCAACTACAATTCTTTTTGTACAATTTAAGAATAATTTATCAAATACTTCTCCAACTGTACTTTCTGACATTGTAAATCCTTTTCTTTCAGAGTTTGTACTATCAGAAAGTAAGGCTAGTACTCCTTTGTTTCCCAATTCTGCTAAACGTCCTAAATCCATTCTTTCATTATCTATTGGTGTATAATCTATTTTAAAATCTCCTGTATGAATTATTATTCCAACTGGTGTATGAATTGCAAGTGCAACTGAATCTGGAATACTATGGCAACTTCTTATAAATTCTACTTTTATTTTTCCTAAATTAATTTTTTCTCCTTGATTTACTATTTTTAATTTTGTACTTCTTAATAATTTATGCTCTTCTAATTTATTGCGAATAAGTCCTGCTGTTAGTTTTGTTGCATATATTGGTACATTTATTTGTTTTAAAAAATATGGTATTGCTCCAATATGGTCTTCGTGTCCATGTGTAATTACTAATCCTTTTATTTTTTCTTTATTTCTTTCTAAATATGTAATATCTGGTATAACTAAGTCTACTCCTAACATATCATCTTCTGGAAAAGCTAATCCACAGTCTACAATTACTATTTCATTTTCATATTCAAATACAGTCATATTTTTTCCAATTTCTAATAATCCACCTAGTGGTATAATTTTAATCGGACTTTTTTTAAACTTAACTTCTGTTTCCCTTTGATTTTTTCTTTTATTTTCCTTTTTAGAATTTTCCTTTTTATTATAGTTTTTTCTATAGGTTGTTCTCCTTTTTGGTTTTGTGTTAGATTGATTATTATTCATATCTAAACTTTCATTATTCTTATTGATTTCTTCCATTTTTCTTTCCTTCCTAATTTTGAACACATTAAAAGATTGAAAAATAAAAATATTATATTATTTTTAATAACATTTAATATAAAAGGTATATATGTTAAACAATATATATCTTTTTTTATGGGTTTATTAGTTTTTTTATTTATTTTTCCGAATCAATACATTAATATGTTTTTTTTTAATCTCTTCTTTACCACATATTGGTAACAACTGTATTAAATTATACACTATAAAATTTTAAAAGTCAAGAAAATTTGAAGATATTTACCATTGCCCAAATATAATCAAACTTTAATTAATATTAAATATTATTTAAATTGTTTCTATCTTTTTATTTTTCTAACTATTCTTCAGTAATACAAATTTCAGAAAATATCCTAATGACTAAAAAAAGCATAGATTTTCTATGCTTTTTTTATTTTTTAATTATTTTCTAACATTGAAGCACCTATAATTCCTGCATCATTTTCATATTTTGCTATTATTAAATCCGGTATTTCCCTTTTATTAAATATTTTTTGTACCTTTTGTTTTAATTTTTCTATAAATATTGGTGCATAGTATGAAAAACTACCACCTATACAAATTGCATCTGGTTCAAATATATTAATTATATTACTAATGCCTATAGATAAATAGTATAAATAATTTTCAATTATTTGTTCTATTTCATTTTCTTTTTGTTTATTTTCTAATATTTTAAACATCTTGTCACTAGTTAGTTTTTCAATATTTAATAAATTTTCTACATCTTTTCTAAATACTCTCATAGATGCATATTCTTCAAAGCATCCATTTCTTCCACACCTGCATTTTTTACCTCCAGATTGTATGATCATATGACCTATTTCAAATCCTTGATATTTACTGGGTACAACTAATTCATTATTATAAAAATATGCTCCACCAATTCCTGTTCCTAATGTCATAAAAAAACAATTTTTATATTGCTTTAAATTTCCAATTTTCTTTTCACACATGCCAGAACATTTAACATCATTTTTTAAATATACTGGTAATTTAAAATAATTAGATAAATTTTCTGCTAAACAAATTTCTTTATTTTTTTCATAGATTATTCCATTTATAATATTACGAGAAGGATATGCAATTCCAATTTTTTTTATTATAAAATTTTTTTCTTCTGAAATAATTTTAATAGTTTTTTTGCAATAATTTTCAACACTATTTGTAAAATTTATTTTTTCACTTTCTGTCCAATTATGCTCCTCTTTTAGCTGTATTTCATTTTTATAATTTACTACTCCTATTGCAATATGGCTTCCACCTATATCAATACCAATATTCATAACATACCCTTTCTTGTATATTCTATACTCCAGCAGCAGAAAATAGCCATCCACCCATATATACTTGAATACATGGAACTAAAACTACAATTACAACAAATATTAATGCAATACCCACAATTAAATACACAATTTCTGGTAACACTTTCATTATTTTAGCTATTGTATTATCTATATCTGTTTGTAAATATTCTAATAATTTTCCCATCATTTCTTTTAAATCTGTTCTCATACCTATATTTAACATTTCTATTATCATTGGTGATGCTAGATTTGATTTTTCAAAAGCTTCCACCCAAGATTGCCCTATTATAATATCATTTATTGATGATTCTATAATTGATCTTAGAACTGAATTTTTAATTACATTTTTACTTGTCTCCAATGAATCTTGAATTCTAATACCATTATTTAAGTTTAAAAGCATTGCCTTTGAGAATCTTAGAAAATCCAAAGAAAAAATTAATTTACCAAATAAAGGCATAGTATATTTAAAATAATCAAAATTATACTTTCCCTTTGGAGTATTTATATAAGCTATAATTGCTGCTACTATACCTACAATAATTATTACTGGTATATACCAATACGCCATTAATACGTCGACGACCCCTGCGAACCATAAAGTAATTGCTGGTAATTGTCTATCTGATCCCATTGATTTAAATAAATTCTGTATTAAAGGAACAATTACAATAACCCCTATTATTAACATAGCCACAATAGCAACAAGCATAAGAGCATTTGGCACTAATATGCCTCTAATTTTTTTATTAAATTTTTCATTTTCGTCTAAATATTGAACTGCTTCTTCTAATGATTTTGTAAGTGAACCAGATAACTCTCCAACTCTTATCATATTAATATACAAATAAGGAAAAACTTCTGAATAATACTCCATTGTTGTATACATATTTTCTCCTGCTTCTACTCCGGCCAAGATATCTTTTATAATTTCTCTTAATTGCTCATTTTCGGTTGTTTCTATAATAGTACTAAGAGCATGTATATTATTAAAATTTGCCTTTTTTAACAAGTACAAATCTTGAGTAAATATAACAATATCTCTTGTTGTAATTCTAGTTGTAATATTAATACCTAGTTTTTTTAATAGGCTTTTGGGTTCGTTTCTTTTAGATGTATTAATGTATTCATTTAAATCCGTTCCTCCTATAATATCGCTTACATCACTAATATTCCTTTTTTGCCTTTGTTTAGGTTTTGAAATAATTCTATTACTAACTTGTACTATGCTAATTGGTGTAATATTATTTCTTTTTAGTTTTTTTATAAGAGAGTTTCTATTTATATCTTCTACTCTATTTCTTATAATTGTACCATTATCTGTAACCGCTCTATAAACATAAATTGGCATATAGATGTCCTCCTAT
This sequence comes from uncultured Clostridia bacterium, assembly GCA_947589445.1. Taxonomy (GTDB): domain Bacteria; phylum Bacillota; class Clostridia; order TANB77; family CAG-508; genus HGM13634. The sequence goes on from CANQAB010000001.1 coordinate 15,723, forward strand.
TTTAATTTCCTCTTTCTTTTTTTATTCTTAACTGCATAATAGTTCTGTTTAAAATTTCTAGATTTTTTTCTTCTATTTGAGATTTTGCTTGTTCTAACGTAATTTTATCTTCTACAAATAAATTTGCTATAGAATTAATTAATCCTATACTTCCATTATCTGAATTAGACTGAATTGCATCTTCTATTTCAGAAACACTTAGTTTATCTTTTCTAATTAAACCAGATACTATATTGTCTACAACCATTACCTCTGGCACAAGCACAAGTTTTCCATCAATGCCAGGTAATAATCTTTGGGAAATAACTAATTTAAGTAAAGATGATAACAGGTATTTTACCGTATTTTGGTCTGAAATTTCATAAAAATTAATCATTCTGTCTATTGTTTCTGCACAAGACTTTGTATGAAGTGTTCCTATTACCAAGTGTCCAGACTCTGCTGTTTCTATTGCTGCATCCATTGTTTCTTTATCTCTTATTTCTCCTATTACTACTATATCACAATCTTCTCTTAATGAATTTTTTACTCCGTCACTAAAGCTTAGTGAATCTCCTCCAACACCTACTTCTTTTTGTACAATCATAGATTTTTTAGATTCATGTTTGTATTCTACCGGATTTTCTAGAAACAATATTTTTTTATTCTGCGTTTCATTTATTTCATTTACTAATGCATTTAATGTGGTGGTTTTTCCAGAATTCGTCTTTCCTGTTACTAAAATTAATCCCTGTGGTTGAAGTGCTGTTCTTCTTACAATGTCTGGAACCCCAAGTTCTATATATTTGGGTAATTGTTTTTTTATCAACCTCAATGTAAATATTGGTATTCCAGCAGATAAAGAAATATTAATCCTTAATCTTATATCTTTATATTCGTATGATGTATCTATTTTTTTTGTTTTTTTAAATAACTCATCTTTATCTAAATTACCTTTTATTATTGAATCGTAAATATCATACATATCTTCTTGTTCCAAAACTGGATATTCTTCTATTTCTTCAAGTTTTCTTACAATTCTAATTAATGGTTTGTTTCCGCAAACTAAGTGTATATCTGATGCATCTTTACTAATAGCTATATCTATTAAATCTTCTATCTGAACCATATTTTTACCCCTTCTAATTTATTAATAATTTTTTATTTAATTCTTTCATATTAGTAATACCATTAATAACTTTCCTAATACCATCTATTTCTAATGGTTCATATCCGTATTTTAGTGCTTCTTTCTTTATTTTGATTGGTGATTCTCCATTAGAAATTAATTCTTTGATTATATCATTTATTTGTAATATTTCAAAAATTGCAATTCTGTCTAAATATCCTACATGATTGCACTTATCACAGCCAACAGCATCATATGTTTTCTTATTTTTCAAATCAAATTTTATATTATATTTTTCTTCTATTTTATTTATTATTTCTAATTCTTCGTTATTAAACTCTCTTTCTTTCTTACAATCTGGACATAATCTTCTTACTAGTCTTTGAGATGCTGTTGTTGCTAGAGTGCTTGCTATATCATAGTTAGATACTCCAAGTTTTCTAAGCCTTGTTATAACTTCTACTGCATCTATTGTATGAATAGTAGATAGTACATAGTGACCTGTTTGTCCAGCCTGCATTGATATTTCAGCGGTTTCTTTATCTCTTATTTCTCCTACTAATATAATATCTGGGTCCTGTCTTAATATAGTTCTTAAAGCTGATGCAAAATTGCTTTTTGCATCCATTTCAATTTGATTCAAACCAGGTATTCTAATTTCTACCGGATCTTCTATAGTTGTTATATTTATTTCTGGTCTATTTAAATCATTAATAATAGCATACAAAGAAGTAGTTTTACCTTCTCCTGTAGGTGCTCCCATAATAGTAATGCTGTTTCTTTTTTCAAAACAATTATGAATATCCTTGTCAGTTGGAAATCCTAATTCATACATTCCTTTAATATTTTGATTTTTCTTTAATAATCTTAAAACAAATTTTTCACCATATATGTTCCTTTGTGATGATACACGAATATTATAATCTGGATATATAATAATTCTACCATCTTGGTCTTCTTGCTTTTCTTGGTACATATTAGATATAGCTTTTAAACGTCCTATTGTTTGAGCTTGTTTTTCTTTTGGAATATCCGCTACTGTATATAGTTCACCATCTATTCTATATCTTACTCTTACCTTATCTTCCATAGGCTCAATATGAATATCACTTGCTCTTTTATTCATAGCTGTTTTTATAATTGTATCTATCAATTTAATAGTATCTGCATTAATATTAATATCTTCATCCGCATTTCCTTCTAGCATCTTTAATATATCATCAATATTTTTTTCGAAAGTTATATATTTATCTACTAATAAACCTTTATTTAATAAAAGTAATGTTATTTTATCAATAGTATTTCTATTAGCTGTATCTGCAAAGCACACCTTAATTTTTCCCTGTTCTATACTATATGGAATTGCTTTACATTCTTTTGCAATATCTAAAGATATATATTCTTCAATATTTAAATTTATATCATTATAAGTAAGTATAATACCTTTTTCTCCAAGTATATCTGCTATTCCATTTATTAAAGTTTCATCATCGCAGTTACTTATAATTCTTAAAATTTCACCTAGTTTCATTCCTCTATGTGTTTTTTGATATTCTACAGCTCTATTTACTTCGTCTTCTGTTACAACTCCATTTCTAACTAACTCGACACCAATTGGAATTTTTCTATTATTATCCATAAAAACCTCCCTTGAAAATTTATAATACTCTAACAAATAATTTAGTCAAAGTTCTCTTTTTATCACTATTTTCCTAATAAATTTCTTCTACTTTATAATTCATTGATTTAGAAAAGTTTTTAAAAGTTACATTAACATTAATAATACTATTATCAGATTCCGGAATAATCATAAAACTTTGTACTCCTTCACAAATTGGTATATTATTATAATAAATTTGATTATTTTTAAAAGAAAAAGAATTTCCAGAAGAGAATAATATATAATTATTACTTATGCTATCTACTTTATTGTCTCTTGTCTTTACTTCTTTTAAAAAATAAGTATTAAAATGATTAAACTGTAAAATATCTTCTGTATCAGCTTCTGCCTTATTATTGTTTTTATAAAATGTATTAACAATAGCGCTCATTACCCCTAATACAATAAACATTATAATAATATAAACAATTAAGGATACTAATGTTATTCCTTTATTACTTTTCATATTTACTCCTTTACTTTTATTCTTTCCATAGTATGTTTATATTCTTTATTAGCAAGTTTATATGAAACTGTTACATTTACTTTTTTTATAATATCTTCTTTTTGTGTATCTAATAAATCTAAATCTGAAGCTACTGTTATCTGCACGTTATAGTTACTATTTTTTATATATGTTGGTATTAAATTATCTGTTTTTTCATTATTAACATCATTATAATTAGCTATTCCTATGTTCTCTAATATTTCTGTTAAGTATATGGTTGACATAGCTTCCATTTTTACACGTGCATTTTCCAAGTAGTTATTGTACATTAAAGATATTATTAAACCAGAAAAAGCAAGTATTGCTATTACTGCAATTCCCATATCTACACCTATAAATCCATTATTTTTTTTAATATTCATATTTACTTATTTATCCTTTCTATAGGTCCAGTTTATTTATAATAATTGCTAAATTAGAAAATTAATTAATATATTAGATACTATAATAACAATTATATTGCTTACACATAAATAAAATCCTATTGGCAATTTCGTATCTTTCTTGTTAGATAACAATTGATATATAAATATAATGATTAATGTTAGCAAAACAGATAATATGAAACTTATGCTACCAAAAAATATAATAATATATAAAGCCAAATATAATACCTGAATATAATACTTTTCTTCTGCCTTTAATTTTAAGCTTAATGTCGACATAATTAAAATTGCTATAAAGTATATTAAATATATAACATATTGATATACATTAATATTTCCCAATGTACATTGATATATTATATAAATTAGTTCTAACATAAATCCAAAATATATTACATTTTTTTGTATTTTTTTATTTTCGTAATCAATACCGGCAATAATAAATAGTATAGAAATATAAAGCAATGTAAACATTATATTAATTATACTATTAATATTTTGAATATCTAGTTTTAATGAAATAGCAATTGCTAAGAATGTAAATCCAGATAAAAGTTCTAATATTAAATATCTTGGTCTTATTTTATTATTACAATATCTGCATTTTCCTCTTAATAAAATATAACTAAACACAGGAAACAAGTCAAAAAATCCTAATTTGTGATTGCAATTAGGACAATATGAATGTTTAATAAATATATCTTCCTTTCTTGGAATTCTGTATACTGCAAGCGTAAAAAAACTGCCAAAAAAAATACCTATTATAAATATTACTACATATAAAAATATTTCCATTTATTTTTAATTATATATTGCTCCTCTCGTAATTTTAAAAATGAGCATATGCATTATACAGCATAACGCATATGCTTATTTAAATTAAATAATTATTATTAGCTATTAGGTAATAATTCTTTTTCTAAATCATTCAATTGTCCTTCTTTTTGATTTAAGAAAGTATTTTCTTCATTTGCTGCATTTTGATATGCATTTTTTGCATTCTTAGAATAATTAATAATTCCATCTCCTGATACAGCAGCTATAGCTACAACAGCAAGTATTAATAATACTATAATAGTAATAATTAATGCTACTAAAGTAATACCTTTTTGTTCTTTCATTTTGTTTCCTCCTTTGCTTATTATAAATATATATATATATATATTTATTTATAAAAATAAATATATTATAAACTATTTTGTACCATCATCTTTGTAAAATCTGTTACCATCGGTTTCTGATGATGTATCATTATTTGCATTATTTTGGCTTTCAGTTATCCCATTATTAGAAGAGCTATCGCTTTCAACTGCAAATGGATTTTTCTTTCCCTTATTATATTCTTTTGTTTTTTCGTATTTTTTTAAGTCTGCAGAATCTATATAATAAGTTGTAACAATTTCTTTATCTTCATCTGTATAACTTTTATCTAGTTCCTCTTGCATTTCATCAGATAACATATATTCCTGTGATTGAGGAATTACTTTACCCAAAGAATTTTTATCGTAAAAAATTATAGAAAATACCAAAACAATGCAAAAAACAAGTAACATACTTATTATAAAATCTTTAATTAGACTTAAATTTATTTTTTTCATATTTTCTCCTTTTATTCTACACTGTTGTTATTAGAATCACTTGATTCTGTATTAACGTTATTTGAAGTATTGTTTTGCTCATTTGAATTTGTAGTTTGTGCATTTGTATTATTAGAATTTTCTGATTCTGTATTCGTAATTGTTGATACATTGCTTATTGTGGATGGATCAATGTTAACATCTTTAACTGTAAAAGAAGATGATATAATTTCTGAACTTCCACTCATTTTAAAATTATATATTCTAAAATACAAATCTGAATTATTCTCAATACTTGATATAAATTGAGATATATTAACATATTCTCCTGAAACTGTAAAATATAAGTTATATAAATTTTCACTACTTGCTCTTTTTACATCCATTCCTATAGTAAGATTATATGTTGTTGCATATTTACCTATAGTTTTCCATAAATATGCAATATCATATTGTTTTGTTTCATAAATTTGCTTTTCATTTTCTTTATTAAATCCTGATATTTCTTCGTATTTTTGTTTTTGTATTATTTGTTTTTCAAAAGTTTCTTCTAATGTAGATATACTCTGTGGATAATCTATAGAAGTTAACTTGCTTGCAGTTTCTATTGTGTCATTTAATTCTTTATTTTTATCTTCCAATTCTGAAATAGATAAAATCTTAAAATTTCCTAATTTTATACCTGAAATTATTGCAACTATAAATAATACAATTAACAAAACAAATATAATAGACATTACTTTATTTTTCATGGTAATTCTCCTTCTATTGTAACAGTTAGATAGCCTCCTTGCATTATACCAGTATCTGATACAACATTATCTAAAATTCCTTCAACTCCTAGTTTTGTTTTAAAGAATGCTACTTGTTTTGGATCATTTGATTTTGCACCAATAACAATATGAGTACCTGCTGTATTTTCTATTGAAGTTAATTGTACACTTTTAGGTATAACAGCCATAATATTATTTAATAAATTTGGTATTGTATTTTTATATCTTTTATCTTCAGAATTAGCATTATTTATATTTTCAATATTTCTAATTAATCTTTCATAATTATTTATTTGTTCATTAAATTTACTATTATATGAATTTAGTGTGCTAATTCTTTCTTTTGTAGTTTTAATAGACTCTTCTGTTAAGGCAATTTTATTATCTAAGCGGTTATTAATAACAATTGTACCTATTAAATAAGTAATTACAATTAGGAAGAAAGTAAAAAAAGCTATATTATATTGTCTGCTAAATTTATCTAAAAAATTATTAATGCTATCTGCTGTTATATTAATATTTTTCTTTGAAACATCACTTTTTAAAATTTTTACTACTTTGTCTAGCGTTGATTCTGTCGTAAAATTAATATTATTATTTTTTTCTAATCCTTGCAACGCAATTGAAATAGCGGAGTTTACTTCAATATAATCCTTTACATTTACTTTAGAATTATTGTTTATAAAACTTGGTTTAAGTATTTCACAACGTATATTTTTTAAATATTCTTGAAAGTATATATCTATATTGCTAATAATAGCTGCAGTTCCTGTGATATATACTTTTTCTATTTTTTCCATACTTTCATCTGTTATTTTTCTTACTTCTGATACAATCTGGTATAATGTTGGCATTATATCAACTAAATACTCATTTTCTTCGTATTGTAAATCCTTATCTTGTTCTGTATAAATTGTTGAATTTTTGCATATTTCATATGCTTTGGAATAAGAATTTTCTTTTTTATTAATACTTTCTATTATATTTTGTGCTCCCATAGGAAGAATTGTAATATCGGATACAGCATTGTTATAAACTTTTGTAATAGTTGTATTTTTTTCAATGTTAACAATTAATGTTGTAGTCTTTTTTTCTTTTTTTAAAAGATTTGGTATTATTATTCCTAGTGGTACAATATTGCTTATTTTATATTTAGAAAATTCATTTTTTCTTTGTACTATAGCTGTTTTAGGTGTTGAAATATGAATAATCTTAAGTTTTTCATTTTTTATATTAGAATTTGCAATAATATATCTTTGTTCATATATGCTAGGATTAATACCCTTATCATAACAAATGCTTTCAAATTCAGTTTTAATAACACCGTCTATATCTTTTTTGCTTAGCAAGCTAAATACTTCAAATTTATTATATATTTCATCTGATATATTAATACTAATTGGTATTTTAAAGCTGTATGTTTCTTCCACAATTTGCTTAATAGCATCTTCTAAATTTTCATAAAATTTTACACCAAAAGATTCAACTTTAAGCAAATCATTATTTTTTGAAACTTTTGCATATTTTATTAAATTGTTTTCTATATATAATCCTAGGCAACTTGCCATTTTATAGCTCCTTTTTTTATTTTATTTGCATATTATTATTTTTTATATTTTTAATTTTTTCATACTTGTATAAATTTAATATATTTGTAATTTTTTCATATTTATTTTATTATTTTATAAAAAAAAGTCAATATTATAGTTAGTATTGTAATACAAATATCATTTTGTTGTAATATTTTTGTAATATTTTTAGTTGAGTTTGATTAATTTTTATGTATATTTTTTCTTAAAAAGGAAATTATAGTAACAAATTAATTCTTTAATTTGATGTATAAAGTTTAATATATTAAGCTTTGAACATCAATCTATATATGTATGGAGGTTTTTTATGAGTACTCAAAAACATTTAATAATTACTGGAATTTCAGATATTTCATGGAAAGATGCAACTCTAAAAGCAATAGCTGAAGTTTCTAAAACAATTGATTACATTTCTGAAATCAAAATCTTAGAGCAACGAGCGACAATTACGGATAACAAAATTACCAAATATTTCGCAGACTTAGATTTAAGTTTTATAATTGATGAAGATAGAAAATAAAATTTAAATAAAAAGGAGGAATAGATTCAATGGATAATCCACAAGATACAAAAAAATCTTATCAGGACTATATTGATAAAAAATCACCAAATTCACCTATTATAAAAAATTGTTTCAATGCTTTTTGGGTAGGTGGACTTATTTGTATGATTGGTCAAATAATTAATGCTTTTTGTAAATATAAAGGATTAGATACTCAAATTGCAGGTACTATTGTCTCTATAATTCTTATTGGCATAAGTGCCTTCTTAACAGGATTAAATATATTCAACAAAATTGGAAAGTTTGCAGGTGCCGGTTCTTTAATTCCTATTACAGGATTTGCGAACTCAATTGTATCTCCCGCTATGGAATATAAATCTGAAGGCTATGTTATGGGAGTTGGTGCTAAAATGTTTACAGTAGCAGGACCCGTATTAGTTTACGGAATATCTAGTTCTGTATTAGTTGGAATAATTTATTTTATTTTTAGATAATTATAATTCATAGAAAGGATAATGTTTATGAAAAAAATAGGTAAACAAACTATTAAATTTAATTCTCCCCCCTCTATTTTAAGCACAGCATGTATTGTTGGACCTAAAGAAGGACAAGGTCCACTAGCTAAATATTTTGACCAATGTTTAGAAGATGAATTTTGGGGAGAGAAAACATGGGAAAAGGCAGAAAGTAAAATTATAAAAGAAACAGTTAATACAGTTATTTCAAAATCAGAATTACCTGCTTCTAATATAGATTATTGCTTTGCTGGTGATTTATTGAATCAGTGTATATCTTCAAGTTTTGGATTAAGAGATTTAAATATCCCATTTTTAGGTATATTTGGAGCTTGTTCAACTTTTGTTGAGGGACTTGTTTTCTCTAGTATTTTTGTTGAAGGAGGAGCAGGTAATAATTGTTTATGTGCAGCTTCAAGTCATTTTTGCAGTGCAGAAAAACAATTTCGTTTTCCTCTAGAATTAGGAAATCAAAGACCTCCTTCATCCCAATGGACAGTAACTGGAGCAGGTAGTGCAATTATATCTAAAAATGGAACAGGTCCATTTATAACACACGCTACCGTAGGAAAAATTGTAGATATGGGTATAAAAGATGCTAATAATATGGGAGCAGCTATGGCACCTGCAGCTTTAGATACTTTATTAACACATTTTAAAGATACAAACAGAAATCCAAGCTATTATGATGCTATTATAACAGGAGATTTAGGTCATATCGGTAAGGAAGTTTTGATAGAACTTGCGGAAAAGCAAGGCTTTAATATTAAATCTAATTATAATGACTGTGGTGTTTTAATATTTGATAAAGAAAGCCAAGATACTCATTCAGGTGGTAGTGGATGTGCTTGTTGTGGAAGCGTTTTTTCTGGATATTTATATGAACAATTAAAAACAAAAAAAATAAAGAAATTATTGCTAATTGCTACAGGTGCTTTAACGAATGCTACAAGTTCTCAACAAGGTGAATCAATCCCTGGAATTGCACATGCAGTTTCAATTGAAATTTAAAATAAATTGTAATTTATAGAAAGGATATAATATGCAAGAATTTTTACAAAGTATAAATTATATGCAGCTACTTTATGCATTTATAGTAGGCGGAATTATTTGTATTATAGGTCAAATTCTAATAGATAAAACCAAACTAACACCAGCTAGAATTTTAGTAATCTATGTAACAGCAGGTGCAATTTTAGGAGGCTTAGGAATTTATCAATACTTAGTTGATTTTGCAGGAGCTGGAGCTACTGTTCCGCTTACTGGATTCGGTTATAACTTAGCAAAAGGTGCAAAAGAAGCTGTAGACCAATATGGTTTCGTAGGTGCTTTTATTGGTGGAACAAAAGCTGCTGCCGGTGGAATTGCTGCAGCTGTATTCTTTGGATATATTGCTTCTTTGATATCTAAACCAAAGATGAAAAAGCAATAAAATAATAAAAGCAGACATTATTAAACTTTTTACTTTTTTATAAATATAAAGTTAGCATTTCCCATCGCTCGTAAAAAATTACAAAGCAATTTTTTTGAAATAAATTTTATATAATAAGAAAGTATAGCTTTTCTAAAGTATAGCTTTTCTATTGTATAAAAAAAGAAATAGAATTTATATATCTATTTCTTTTTTATGATTTTTCTATGCATTTTTAGCTATTTCTGCAATTTTAGTAAATGCTTCTGCATCTGTTATAGCAACTTCAGCTAACATTTTTCTATTAATTGCAACATTAGCTTTCTTTAATCCAGCTATTAATGTGCTATATGTTAAACCATTTTGTCTTGCAGCTGCATTAATTCTTGCTATCCATAATTTTCTAAAATTACTTTTTTTATCTTTTCTTCCTATATATGCATACATTCCAGATTTCATAACAGCTTGTTTTGCCATTCTAAATCTATAACCTTTTGCACCATAGTATCCTTTTGCTTGTTTTAATATTTTTTTATGTTTTTTTCTTGTAATTTTAGCTGTTTTAACTCTTGCCATTTATTCTTCACTCCTTCTTAGTATTTTATTATTAAAATTTATCCACCATAAGGCATTAACTTCTTAATTCCTGCCTCGCATGTTTTATCTGCATATGCATTTTGTATTTTTCCAGATTTTTTTTGTCTAGAAGTTTTATTAGCTAAAAGATGTCTTCTATTAGCTTTTGTTCTTTTAACTTTACCTGTAGCTGTTAAACTATATCTTTTTTTAGCTGCTTTATTTGTTTTTAACTTTGCCATTATATTTTCTCTCCTTTCAATTTTTTACTTATTTCTTAGATAAAATGATAAACATATTTTTTCCTTCTAATACAGCTTTTTTATCCAAATTAGATACGTCTGCTAAAGCATCCGAAAATTTATGTAGAAGATTTTCACCTGCTTTAGCATAATTTAATTCTCTACCTCTAAATCTAACCGTAATTTTAACTTTACAACCATCCTCTAAAAACTTTCTTGCATTTTTTACTTTAAAATTAAAATCGTGTTCTTCTGTATTAGGTGTAACTCTTATTTCTTTGATTTCTGTAACTTTTTGCTTTTTCTTAGCTTCCTTTTCCTTTTTAGCTTGCTCAAATTTATGCTTTCCATAATTCATTATTTTACAAACTGGTGGATTTCCATTTGGAGCTACTAAAACCAAATCTAATTTTTTATCATACGCCATGTCTAATGCCTGGTTAGAAGTCATAATACCCAATTTTTGTCCATTTTCGTCAATTACTTGAACTTCTTTAAACCTAATTTTTTCATTAATTGGTAATTCTTGTTTTATATTAACACCTCCCAAATATTAAATCATTAATAATGAATAGTTAATAATAAAAAATTATTCATCATTAATTTTTAACTTTTTATTTTTTATTACATAGTTTTTATAAAATAAAATTGACTATGCATGTTCATAGTCAATCCACCATTCCTAATAAAATATTTATACATCATTATAATATTTCATTTACCTTTTCCTTTAAATAGTTAAGGTGAGAAGTGGATGACTTCTTCTTTTTAACATTAATATATTACAACACATTCTTAAAAAAGTCAATCTTTTTATTCAAAATTATTGACTTTTTTTTATTTTTATATTAGAATATATGAGTATTTTATTAAATATAAAAATTAATAACTTCTCCCCGGTAGTTATTGTTTTTATATGTATGAATATTTATTTAATGAATGGAGGGTAATTTTTACCATGAATAATACTACATATAGTGTAAAGAAAAATGATATTGAAAGTAAATGGTATATAATTGATGCAGCTAACAAACCTTTAGGTAGAGTTGCCACAGAAGCTGCTAAATTATTAAGAGGAAAACATAAACCAACTTTTACACCAAATATAGATGTTGGTGACCATGTAATTATACTTAACTGCAATCAAGTTATTTTAACAGGAAACAAATTAAACCAAAAAATTTATAGACATCACTCTGGATATATTGGTGGAATGAAGGAACTTTCAGCAAAAGATATGCTTGCAAATAAACCTGAAAAGGCAATGATGTTAGCTGTAAAAGGAATGCTTCCACATACTAGATTAGGAGCTGCCCAATTAAAAAAATTAAGAGTATATGCTGGTAATGAGCATGAAAATATAGCTCAAAAGCCAGAAATATGGAACTTTTAAAAATTAAGAGGAGGAAATATAAATGCCTAAAACAAAATCAGAAAAAATAGTATTTTATGGAACAGGTAGAAGAAAAAGTTCAATTGCTAGAGTTAGATTAGTAGAAGGAACCGGAAAAATAACAATTAACGGTAAAGATATAGATGAATACTTAGGATTAGAAACTTTAAAAGTAATTGTAAAACAACCTTTAGTTGCTACTAATACTTTATCTAAATATGATGTAATTGTTAAAGTTACAGGTGGAGGATTTACAGGTCAAGCTGGTGCAATTCGTCATGGAATAGCAAGAGCTTTATTAGAAGCAAATACAGAATATAGACCAACACTAAAAGCTAGTGGTTTCTTAACAAGAGATCCAAGAATGAAAGAAAGAAAGAAATATGGTCTAAAAAAAGCAAGACGTGCACCACAGTTCTCAAAAAGATAAAAATTATTTTTATCAAAAAACTCGGAGATAGTTATTTTTCCGAGTTTTTTGTTTTTTTCATATTTTCACACATTAAAAATCCTAAAAATATAAAAAAGTATGGCGATGTATAATACATAGAGTTACCAAACATAGCTGAAAATAAATATGCAATTACACTTGCCAATGCTACTAAATTTATTTCTTCTTTTATATTTACCTTTTTTATTGCTCTTAGTAAAATAATTCCAAGTGAAATTATATAAGTTAATATTCCTACTATACCTGACGTCGTAGCTAACTGAATAATCAAATTATGAGGTCTATCTTGATTAATTCCTACTTCTAGATACTTTTTCTCTATATTTTCTGGTCCATAGCCCAGTATTGGTCTTTGTAGAAAAAAATATATTCCATATTTCCATAATTTTATTCTACCACTGCCCCCACTTTCTGCAAGCGCAACCAATGTTTTATCATTATTTCTTTGTTGCTCTGAAATAGCAATATTATTTATATCTTTTATAAAATGCATCGTATTACTTGTTGTAATTGTTCTTACTTCTTGATTAATGGATGTTACAATTATAAATATAGCAATTGAAACAATTGATAGTAATCTTTTTTCTTGTTTATACATGCAAAATAGCATAAATATTAATAATATTATTAATATAGATATATGGCAACCAAATGTATTATTCAATATTATATAGTATAGAAATAAAGAATATAAGAATAAATAAACTATTTTTATAAATTTGTTCTTTTCTACAACAAATAAAAAATTTGAAACTATTACTGCAAACAATAAATAATATCCATAATGATTACTATTATAAAAACATGTTCTAGTAATTGTTCTTGGTACAAATACTTTTTCAAATATGCTTCTATTATATAATTCAACCGTAATAATATTAAGCAATGCACTTATTAAAAAAATATTTATTAACATTTTTTTATGTTTTTGTGACTTTAGTAAAAAAGCATAAGAAAAAAATCCAGCATATGCCAAATAAGTAATATATCCATCTTTTCTATATTCTGTTCCCCAAAAGGCGTTTTTTATATTCGAAGAAAAAATAGAAGAAATAAATGTCCATATTAAAAATATTCCAAATATAGTTATTGGTAAAATCTCTTTATCGTATTTTTTCTTATCTTCCATTTTTTTCAAATTATCAAAAATATTCAGTATTAAGAAAAATATTCCTATTGCACCAACAATTATCATAAATGTATATTCATACTTTATTACTATTTCAAATGTACCCCTTATTGCCTTTAGAACTGGAATTATGAACCATATAGTCAACGATAAAAAAATGATTATTTGCTTTATATTTTCTACCTTTGTTTTTACATTTTCATTCATCTTTTTCTATCTTTCTTTTTTATCTACATCTTTCTAAATACACCACTTACTTTTCCAAGTATTTTACAATCTGGTACAATAATTGGATCCATTGTAGAATTTTCTGGTTGTAAACGAATATGATCTTTTTCTTTATAAAAGGTTTTTACTGTTGCTTCATCTTCTATTAAAGCTACAACAATTTCTCCATTATTAGCTGTATTTTGTTTTCTTACTAATATGTAATCTCCATCCAAAATTCCAGCTTCTATCATACTTTCGCCTCTAACAGTAAGCATAAAGCTTTCACAGTTCCCAACAAAATCTATAGGAATAGGAAAAGTATCTGTTATGTTTTCTACTGCAAGAATTGGAGCTCCTGCTGTTATTTTTCCGATAACTGGTACTTCGACCATTTCTTTATTTGAATAAAATTCTTTAGCTGTATCTACTGGTGCTTTTCCCGAACTACCTTTTAATAATTTTAATGTTCTTCCCTTTTGAGATTCTTTTTTAATATACCCTTTTTGTTCTAGTTTTGCTAAATATCCATGAACAGTTGCAGTAGATTTTAGACCAACCGCCTTTCCTATTTCTCTAACAGATGGTGGATAGCCATTTATTTTTGCTTGTTTTTCAATATAATCTAAAATTGCCCTTTCTCTTTTATTTAAAATATTGGGATCTTTTTTGGTCATTTATAAAACCTCCTATATTAGCATTTTTAACTAACAAAATTATTTTTATTTATATTTCTACTATATAATATCATACGAGTAAAAAAATGTCAAACAAATATTTGCAATTTATTTTATTCTGTCCACTCAAATTCCCAGTCTAGCATTTTTACTGAATCCCCTTCTTTTATTCCCATTTCTTTTAATCTTGCTTCTATTCCTAATTCTGTTAATTGTTTTTGGAAATAATACATTGATTCATTATCTTGAATATTTACTCTTCCCATTAATCTTTCAACCGCTGGTCCAGATACAATATAGTCTTTGCCAATTATTTCTACTTTAAATTCTTCTTTGTCTTCTTTTAATGTATAAACCACTCTTTCTTCTGATTCTTCAATTAATTCTTCTTTTGGAAGTTCTTTTAAAAGTTCTGATACTCTTTTCATTAATTCTTTAATGCCTTCTCCTGTTACTGCTGATATTTTAAATAGTTCAATTTCTTGATCTTTTGCAATCTTTTTTACTTGATCAAGTAAACTGTTATCTTGTATAACATCTATTTTATTAGCAACAATTATTTGTTTTCTTGTTGCTAATTTTTCACTATACTTTTTTAATTCTTCATTTATAATTTTAAAATCTTCTACAGGGTTTCTTCCTTCTACTCCAGATACATCTAAAAAATGCAATAATAATCTTGTTCTTTCTATATGTCTTAAGAACTGTAACCCTAATCCTGTTCCTTCACTTGCTCCTTCTATTATTCCTGGAATATCTGCTATTACAAAGCTATCTCCATATTCTCCTTTTACTACTCCTAAGTTCGGTACAAGAGTAGTAAAATGATAATCTGCTATTTTAGGTTTTGCAGAAGTCACCTTGGATATGAATGTAGACTTACCTACATTTGGAAAACCTAAAAGACCTACATCTGCTAATAGCTTTAATTCAAGAATAAACTCCTTTTCGATTCCTTTTTCTCCATCTCTTGCAAATCTAGGAGCTTGTCTAGTAGAAGTAGCAAAGTGACTATTTCCCTTTCCACCTTGACCTCCTGGAAGAATTAATTCAGTTTGTCCTTCTTTCGAAAGGTCGGTTACAATTTTACCGGTTTTGAGCATCTTTAACAATGGTACCTGCTGGTACTTTAATATACAAGTCTTCCCCACTTCTGCCATACCTGTGGCCACCTTCTCCGTTTTTTCCATCTTCTGCTTTAAATTTTCTTTTAAATCTAAAATCAAGCAAGGTATTCATATCTGGATCTACAGTAAAGTATACACTTCCACCTCGACCACCATCTCCACCGTCTGGGCCTCCTGCCGCTACATATTTTTCACGTCTAAAGGAAATTGCTCCATTTCCTCCATTTCCGGATTTTGCTACAATTTTGACATAATCAATAAACATGTTTTCTCCTATTCTATATATATAATTATTTGCTCATATTTTATGTTAAAACAAATCAAAAGTGATATATTGCTAGGCAAATGAAATTTGAATTGAAATTTATCTATTCAAGCAATATAAGGCTTCTTATATTTAAAAACAAACCAAAAACGAGTAGTACTAGGCAACCAAAGAAAAAATATATGAGGCGTACTTTTGGTACGTTGATTATATTTTTTCTGAAGGTTAACGAAGTAATACGAAGTTTTTCATTTGTTTTTCAGTAATCTAGTTTCATCGAACGCTTAACTCTTTCCATTGTTTTTCTTGCCTCAACTTGTGCCTTTTTTGTTCCTTCTATTAAAATTTTTCTTAATTCTTCTGGCCTTTCTTCATAGTATTTCCTTTTTTCTCTAATTGGTGTAAGCTCTTTTATAATATTTTCTATTAATTGCTTTTTGCAAGCTACACAACCTCTTTTCCCCGCTTTACATTCTTCACATACTTTTTTTACTTCATCTTTGCTAAATAAATTATGGTAGTAAGCAACCATACAAATATTAGGATTACCTAAATCATCTTTTTTTATTCTGCCAGGGTCTGTTAAAGCTCCCATTACTTTTTTAGTTATTTCTTCATCCGAATCTGACAAATAAATAGCATTTCCTAAAGATTTTCCCATTTTCTCATTTCCATCTAAGCCTTTTATTCTTTTATTAGAGCTTAATACTACTTCTGGTTCTTTTAAAGTTTCTCCGTATATATTATTAAATTTTCTTACAATCTCTCTGCATTGTTCAATTAATGGTTCTTGATCTTCTCCTACTGGTACTAACTCTCCTCCAAAGGCAGTTATATCTGCTGCTTGGCTAACTGGATAACCTAAAAAGCCATAAGTTACACTTTCTCCAAACAGTTCTTTTTTTTGTGCTATTTCCGTTTTTACCGTTGGATTTCTTTGTAATCTTGCCACTGTTACTAAGTTAGAATAAAATACTGTTAACTCTGCAATTTCTGGTATCATAGATTGTAAAAAAATAGTTGTTTTATTAGGATCAATTCCAACAGATAAATAATCTTTCAATACCTCATATACATTATCTCTTACTTTTTGAGGATTATTAAAGTTATCTGTTAATGCTTGCACATCTGCAATCATTACAAATCTTTCTAAGTTTTCATCTTCTTGCATTTTTACTCTACTCTGTAAAGAGCCAAAGTAATGTCCAATATGCAGTTTTCCAGTTGGTCTATCACCTGTTAAACTTCTTTTTTTGCCCATTTTATTTATTCCCTTTCTTTTTCAAAATTTCTATATCCTATTCCTACTATTGCAATAATCATTAGAAGAAATGAAAGTGCTTTCCAAATACCACTTTCTAATAATACAATTGTAAATAATCCTAATGCTGCTGTAATAGCATACATAATAAAAACAGCTTCTCTTTGAGTAAACCCTATTTTTAACAAAGTATGGTGCAAATGGCCCTTATCTGGTTTCATAATGGCTTTTATTGATTTTCCTTTAACTAGCCTTCTAATAATAGCAATAACTGTATCTAAAACAGGTAATCCTAAAACAATAAGAGGAGCTACTATCACTACTAAAGTATATGTTTTAGCTACTCCAAATATGGATATAACTGCTAAACAATAGCCTAAAAAATTTGATCCTGCATCTCCCATAAAGGTTTTTGCCGGATTAAAATTAAATGGTAAAAATCCACTTAATGCTCCCGCTAGTGCTGTAATTAACAAAATAGCAATAATTGGCGATTCGTTTAGTGCAAATATAATAAGCATAGATACACATGATATAAGTGCTATACCAGAAGATAGTCCATCAAGTCCATCTATTAAGTTAATAGCATTTGTTATTCCTACAATCCAACCAATTGTTAATATTATAGAAAACGCATTTGGAAGACCTATTTTATATAAAAATGGAATATTAATGTTTTCTATTTTTAATCCAAATGAAACTACTATAATTGCAACTATAATTTGTGCTATTAATTTTACAATTGGTGGCAAATCCTTTAGGTCATCTATAAAACAAACAATTGATATAATAATTCCTCCTATTAGAAATCCTAATAGTTTCATACAATTATTATCTTCCATCAAATTAATACTTTTTTCTATACTTAAAACAATTAACAAATAAATAATAGATATTGTAAATCCAGCAATAATAGCAAGTCCGCCCTAATCTTGGCATCGTTATTTTATTAACTCTTCTACTATCCTTTGGTGTATCTACTGCACCTAGCCTTTTAGCTAATTTAATAGTATAAGGTGTAATGAAAAATGTGGTTATAAAAGCCAATACGTATGCTATTGCTATGTCACCCCACATAAAATAGTCCTCCTATTATTTCATATTTTCCTTTTCAATTTCTTTAATCATATTTAGTCTTATATTATGCCTTTCTCCTTCAAACTCTGTTGCTAGTATCATTCTCAATATACAGATAGCTTCATTAGTTGAAATATATTCTGCCCCTAATGCAAGTACATTAATATTGTTATGAGCTTTTGCAAATTTAGCAGATTGCTCATTGTAACATGTTGCACACCTAATGCCTTTAAATTTGTTTGCTACTATTGACATTCCATAACCTGTTTTACAAATAATAATTCCAAAATCGAACTCATTATTTTGTATACTTTTACAAACTTCTTTTGCAATAACAGGGTAATCTACTCTTTCTTCAGAATTTGTTCCAAAATCTATATATTCTATTTCTTCTTCTTTTAAATATTTTTTTATTTCTTCTTTTAATTTATACCCACCATGATCTGCGCCTATAGCTATTTTCATATATAATACCTCCATTATTTCATTATGGTATTAAATATATCACATTTGCATATATATTACAAGAGTTTTAAGTTTTGTTTTTTATTATATATTTACTGTATGTTACAATTCACAATTCTTATTGAGCTCAAATATTACAATATCTGTGAATTGCAGCTAAAATGATGAAAAGGTGATAAGATGAAATTATGGATAGTGAATTTAAAAAGAAATATAATACCAATCTTATTTCTTCTATTTACAATATGTTTAATTTTTTTTTCTAAATCTAATATTGAATCTGTTAAAAATTCCCTAAAAATTTGGGTAAACAATGTAATTCCATCTCTTTTGCCTTTTTTTATAGCTACAGAGCTGTTAAATAATACAGATATTCCTAAAACAATAGGCAACTTATTTCATAAAATAATGAGACCATTGTTTAACGTACCTGGTATTGGTGCATATGCATTGTTTATGGGTATTATTAGTGGTTACCCTATAGGAGCTAAAATTGTAACAAATTTTAGGAATAATAATTTATGTACAAAGGAAGAAGCAGAAAGACTAATTACTTTTACAAATAATTCAGGTCCTTTATTTATATTAGGTACAGTTGGAATTACTTTGTTTTATGATACTTCCATTGGATTATTATTATTTTTTACTCATTTACTTTCCTCAATTAGTGTTGGTATTATTTTTAGATTTTGGAAGATAAATAAAGGAATTAATGAAAGCAGAAATTCTTATACTACAAATAAAATAATATCTTTTCAATCTTTAGGAGATATATTATCTAAAAGTATTATGTCATCTATTCATTCTGTAGTCTTAATTGGTGGATTTATTGTTCTTTTTGGATTGATTTTATCAGTTCTCCAAAAAGCTTATCTATTCCATTTGGTTAATTTATTTTTTGTACCTAGTTTTAAAATTTTAGGTATAAATACAGAATTCATAATTCCTATTTTAACTGGACTTTTAGAACTAACAAATGGAGTAGTAGCAGTATCTTCAGTAATAAACAGGAATTTGGCAGTTAATATTATTATCTGTGCTTTTTTATTAGGATTTGGTGGAATTTCAATTATGTTACAAGTATTAAGCATTATTTCTAAATCTGATATATCAATAAAACCATACATAATAGGTAAATTATTGCAAGGATTTTTAGCAGGTCTTTATACATTTTTAATTATTCAACATTTTACATATTTTAAGTATTTGCAGGTTTAATAGTTACACTTCACATCTATAGTAATACTGAAAAATACTTAATTATAATAACGACTATGTATAGTAAGATTTACCAATCTTTTATAAAAGTCTTTCTATGTAATGGACAAATCCCATTTTCTTTAATTGCTTTAATATGCGCAGCAGTTCCATATCCTTTATGTTTTTCAAAACCGTATTGTGGATAAACCTCGCTCCATTGTCTCATTATTCTATCCCTTGTTACCTTTGCTACAATAGATGCAGCAGCTATTGAATAGCTTTTAGCATCTCCTTTTATAATGGATTCATATGGAATTCCAATAGTATTTATGCCTGTTAATGCATCTACTAGAATTATATCGGGTTTTTGAGATAACTCTGTTAGTGCCTTTGTTAATCCTTTTTTTGTTGCATTTAGAATATTTATTTCATCTATCTCTTTTTGATCAATTATTCCTACACCCCATGCAATAGCAGAAGATGTTATTTCTTCATATAGTTTTTCTCTTTTTCTTTCAGAAACTTTTTTAGAATCATTTACTCCTTCTATCATAGAATCTTGTGGCATAATTACAGCTGCAACAACAACAGGTCCCGCTAAAGGTCCACGCCCTGCTTCGTCTATTCCACAAATTTTTTTAGCTCCTTTTTTAAACCATTCTTTATCTATTTCTTTTAATTTTTTTAATCTTTCTTCTTCCTTTTCCTTCATTATTTATTGCCTCTCTTCTATATATTTTTTCTAACTTATAAATCATTATATCTGTACATTTCTATAATGTCAATTGAAATTTATTATCAATATAAATAAAATTTCTATATTTTTATATTTTTTTCACATTTCTTTCACAAAACTCTTGTATTATTAAGGTAATTTAGGTTATATTAATATCATACATTCGAATGGAGGTTTTATATTATGGATGATAACAATACAAATAATAGTACATATAAAATGTACTCTAACACTGAAAAGGAGAAAAAGCCTAATTTTTTTAAAAATGCTTTTGTTCCGTTTTGTTCAAGTGCCTTAGGAGCTTTTTTGGTAATTGGTGTATGCTTTGGAATGCCTAATATTAGAAATAAAATATTAAATATAAGTTCAACTTATACCGATAACGGATTAACTATTACAGAAGGCCCTGTTTCTCAAAAAGTTTCTTTAAATGATTATTCAGATACATCTATTGCAGTTGCTAATAAGGTTTTACCTTCTATTGTTGGAATTACAGTTGAATACAATGTTAGCTCTGCCTTTGGATTCGGTGGTAATTCTACCGCCACAGCATCTGGCTCTGGTATTATTGTTAGCTCAGACGGATATATTTTAACCAATAATCATGTAGTAAATAGTACGAGTTCATCTTCTTATTATCAAATTACTGAAGCTACTGGTGTAAAAGTTAAATTATATAATGATGAAACAGAATATACTGCAAAAGTAGTTGGTAGCGATTCTCAAACTGATTTAGCTGTTATAAAAATTGATAAAGCTGATTTAGTTGCTGCAGAACTTGGAGATTCAGATTCAGTACAAGTTGGCGAATTTGCCATGGCAATTGGAAATCCATTAGGATTACAAAGTAGTATTTCATGTGGAATTGTTAGTGCAAAGAATAGAGAAGTACAAGATTCTGAAACAAAAACAACTTATCATCTTATTCAAACAGATGCAGCAATTAATTCCGGTAATAGTGGTGGTGCCTTAGTTAATGCAGATGGTAAAGTAATTGGAATTAACACTTTAAAACTTTCTGGTACAGGAGTTGAAGGAATTGGTTTTGCTATTCCTATTAATTCTACACTATCTGTATATAACGAACTAAAAACAAATGGTAAAATTGCAAGACCATACATTGGTATTTCTGGTATAGATGTTGACTCAAATCGTGCAAAACAATATAAACTAGTAGAAGGAGTTTATGTACAGTCTGTTGAAAATTTTTCAGCAGCTGAAAAAGCTGGTTTAAAAGTTGGAGATGTCATTATAGAAGCTGAAGGAACACCAATAAAGAAAATGGATGAATTAAATGAAATTAAAAACAAACATAATATTGGAGATAAAATAACATTAAAAATAAATAGAGATGGTAAGGAACAAGAAATTACTTTAACATTGCAAGAACAATAATAACAAGGAAAATGGCTATGCCTTCTTATCATCTTGCTAATTTAAAGTTTTCTAACATAGCGATTATAGAATTTTTATAATATAAATTTTCTATTAAATAAAATATATAAACCGAATTTGTTATCTAATTTAACAAATTCGGTTTTCATTATAATTTCCCTTAGTTTTCACACAAAATACACATTTTGCTGTTATATTATTAATTGTAGCAAAAAGAATATATTATTTGCTAAACATCCCCTTTTATTTTTAAGCTAGAACTAAAAAACGTTCTAGCTTATTTTTAATGCTCTGGAAAATTAATATAAGTTTCCAGAGCATTATAGTCAAGTTTTCTTTACTTTTGAAATACGAAAAGCATTTGTACTTATTTCTAAACTGTTTTTTATAATTTTAAACTTCTCTTTCCTTCTATAATATTATCTGATTTTACTTTATAAAATATTTTATTTCTATTTAAAAATGAATATAAAAAAGATGTAATAGGTATTGTTATAATTCCACCAATACTAATATTTACTAAATATGCAATTATAATAGAAATATTCTGACTATCTATACTATTAGATATATGAATTATTAATAATGTAATTGCACTGCATAAATATAATAATATAGGTATATATATTATATTTGTTATAAGATTTGTCCCTTTTTCTATTCCTAGTTTAAATAACTGTTTCCAGTTAATATTTTTGTCTTCCTCCTTTAAGCCTTCCAAATAATTAGATATAGCTGATGAAATATATAGGCAAATTCCACAAGAAGATAAAATTACACCTGAGTATAATAGTTCCTTAATATTTAACGATATATTAAAAATTGATACATTTAGTATTTCTCCTGATAATTGCATAAATTTAAAATATATAAATGCTATTATACCAGAAATTATCACACCTAACATAGAACATAAAACAATTATATCTGTTTTCTTACTAATACCATTAAGTATCATAGATACAAATATATTAATACATAATGCAGTTATAAATGACATTAATAATAAATTCCATCCTTTTGAAATACTGCAAACAAAAATATAATATATTGATAGTACAGTGAATATGCTTATTAATATTAGCCTTATTCCCTTTTTCCTTGCAACTATAAGCACTAATATTAAAAATATTAAAATCATAAATAAAATATTGTTTTGTCTTACTATTTCTTGAATTTTAATAGAAGTTATTTCTCCATTCTCTTCTTGTATATTTGCTAATATTTTATTATTTTCCATTAATTTATCTTTAGAATTATTGCTATTATCTATATCTTCTTTCAAAACATATTCAACATCATGTTCCTCTTGCTTATAATCGCCTTCTAATATTCTTATGGTAACTCCTTGCACAATTTGTGTTGTTCCATCATCTTTTTTAACTTCTTTTATCCCAAGGTCTTTTACAACCTTAGCTTCTACATTATTATATTCGCTATTTGCATATGAAGGAATTGCAAATATAATTCCACATAATATTGTTATAACTATTTTTAATAAAAATTTTTTCATTTTGTTATTTCCTCTTTTCTTAAATATAAAATAGATATTTTTATTTATATCACTAGTATGTCTACTTCTGAAGTATAACTTAAATTTCCATATGGATAAAGAATATAAAATGCTTTATTTTCTCCTAAAAAATATACCGTCGTATTATCTACAAGATATATGCTATCATTTATATTTCTTAGATGCATACTATATCCTAATTTTTGATACTTGTTAGCATTTTCACTTGCGGATTGTATAGTTTCATTAATCTTTTTTTGCGTATATTCTTTAGATATTTTCCTATATTCCAAAATTTCATTTATTCCCATATTGCTATTAGAAGATAAATTATAGTTATATGTTCTTATAATTACTCTTTGTGGATTATTTCCCTCTTTTAAAGTAGCATGAATAATTAAAGACAATATATTATCATTAATATAAGCTTGATAAACTACATTATATATTGTATATTGACTTCTATTAGATAAAATATCTGATACTTTGTTATAGAATAAACTATTTATTTCCTCATTTATTTTTTGTGCCTCACTATTATCAATATTTAAATATGGAATATTAATATTTAGTGCATAAAAATTTGGTATTGTTTCCTGATTTTTATAACTTGTATCAACTATTGCTTTTTCAGCATCTATTTTTGTAATATCAACTTTATTTCCTTGGTCATTGAATTGATTTTGAAAAATATTATTAAAGTTTTCTTTTAGCATATTAGTATCAACAACTGTTTCCATGTTTTCTTGTTCATTATTTGATTTTTCTGTTATCTGAAAATATACAGCTAAATTAATTGCTATAACACATATTACTAGAACACTTATTATAAATATTATTCTTGCATTTAATTTCATACTTCCCTCCAACATTTGAATAAATTATATCATGTATATAATTATTTTTCAAATACTTTTTTCCGTAATATTAGGGTAATTCATTAAGTGTTATTATTTTGTAATAATTAAATAAAATTACCATAAATTTGTATCATGGTAATTTGTTTACTAAAAATATTCAGTTTGTTCCCAATTTTCTATTTCCGTGTGGCACGAGGCCACACGGAAATTAATCCACTAAATTACTACTCAATGCCCTTTATTTCTAACACTCCATCCTTATTAGAATCAATTAATTGTATGTTAGAATTTAGACATACTAGAGGACGAACGCCAAAATTACTTATGTTACTGCTGATGTTGTAGCTGAAGCTACCGTTATAGTTCACATTGCACACGTATAAGTCGTAATTTCCTCCACCAGGATACGGAGACGCCAACCAGTAAGAACCTGATGAATAGGAATATTGGCTCATGTCCGATATACTTTTTAACTGATCTAGTCTATATAATCCTGTTTGGTCAGTTATAATATTAATGCTATCTATATCTTCCCTATTTAATGCTTTATTTAGTTCTGGTAATGTTAATAATCTTACTGTTGCTCCTTTGCCTTTATATAAATTAAATATCTCATCTCCTGTTTTTTCTGTATTATCACCACTATTATTGTAAGTTGTATTGTTGCTTGTAATTGAAGTAAAATAGCCTTTGTTTGCTTCTTCCTTATCAGTTCCATATTTAAACTTTATTTGTCCAAAGTTATAATAAAATCCTGCTGCTCCTCGTAATCCATAATATGTACCGCTCCCGTTATAAAATGCAAAATCGTTCTCTCCTAATATTTTTTTAAACTCTGTTAATTTATCTTCTTCCTTTACAGACCAATCACAATCGGTTCTATTGTCATAATAATAATAATATAACATTGCTGGTATTCCTGTACTCATCAGTTTTACATTCGAATAGGTTCCGTCTCCATTTGGTGTTGCTGATTGTAATCTCCAACCATTATCTTTAGTATATTGTTGATTATTACGCATATCTGTGTAACTTACATTATATTCTACAAATGGTGCTTCACTTACTTCTATTGGAGCTGTTACTATTACCTTACATGTTGCACTGTTCTTTCCACATGTTGCTGTGATTGTTGCTTCTCCTAATGCTTTTGCTGTAACTGTTATTGTATTTCCTGATGTTATATTTATAGTTACTATACTGCTTTCATTTGTCCCAGTACTTACTGTTTTTACATCTTCTTCAATACTCCATTTAATTTCTCCTTCTATTCCATTTAAAGTTGCTGTTAATGTGGTAGTAGATGCTTCATCTGCTAATTCTAATAAAATTTGTTCTTTATTTAAACCAATTCCTGTTAATTCTTCAATATTTCCATCTTTATCTATTTTGTACATTCTTCCTTCTTTTGTTGTTACATCTATGCTTTCATCATCGTTTTGTTTTGCACTACTACACCAATCTTTTTCTTCTAAATATTGGTCTAAACTCTTTTTGATATTATCTGCATAATTTTCCATTTTATATTCACTTAATGCTAGCTTAATATTTTCCTTATCTTGTTCTTCTTGGTATGTTTCTTTTGCTCTTTTAGCGTATCCTATTATTCCATCTCCTTGCACGGCATTTATTGTTACTACTGCTAGAATCAACAAGATTACAATAGTTATAATTAATGCAATTAGAGTAATTCCTTTGTTATTATAAGTATGGTGTTTGATGTGAAGTTTTTGTTTCTCTTTATTCAATTTTTCTTTTGATTTTATATTTAAGCTCATTTTTAATCATCCCTTCATTCTTATTTTTTCTTTTATTTATTATTTTAAGTGCACAAAAAATAGGTAAAAAAATTACCTATCTTTTATATTCATATTTAAAAAGCCCTTTTCAAGGCTATTTTTTTCTATTAAATTATATGCTCTCGTGTGTGTTATTTTTACAGTACCAGTAGTTTCTGCAATCTTCATTTATCCTTTTCCTTTGTTATTTTTTGTATTCCTTTTGTATTATAATTTATATTATAGCTTATAATATACTCCAATGTCAATATTTTTTATAATTTTTTAATATCTCTATATATTTATTTTCTCTTGACTATCACTGCATTTTGGTGTATGATTATACTTAAAGTAAATTAAAGGAGAAAACTTATATGTTATGTTCAAAATGTAAAAAAAATCAAGCAACAATTTTTATTAATGAACCTACAAAAGAAGATAAAAATCATTTAGTTGGTTATTGTAATAATTGTGCAAAAGAAAAAGGAATTACTATTGATAATTCTTCTAATAATTCAAATAATATGGGAAATGTAAATAATATTAATTTTGATCAAATGGCTTCCCAATTTGGTGTTATCTTTAAAGATTTAACAAATAGTTTAAATAATGAAAATATTAATATAGAAGATATGAGTGAAAATGGAGGAATTCCTATTGGCTCTATTTTTGGTATGTTCGGTGGATCACCAAATGCTGAATCTAGCCAAGAATCTAATTCTGGAAATAAAAGGGTAAAAGTAGAAAAGAAACCTAAAGATAGAAAAAGAAAATTCTTAGATACCTATGGAACAAACTTAACTGCTAAAGCTAAAAATAATCAAATTGATACTGTTATTGGAAGAGAAAAAGAAATTAATAGAGTAATTCAAATTTTAAATAGACGTACTAAAAATAATCCTTGTTTAATTGGTGAACCCGGTGTTGGTAAAACTGCAATAGCACAAGGGTTAGCATGTAAAATTGCATCTTCAAATGTACCCGCTAAATTGTTAAATAAAGAGGTATATTTATTAGATATGACTGCTGTTGTTGCTGGTACACAATTTAGAGGACAATTTGAAGGTAGAATGAAAGCCATTATAGATGAATGCAAATCTCTAGGAAATATAATACTAGTAATAGATGAAATTCATAATATTATTGGTGCAGGTGATTCTGAAAATTCCATGAGTGCTGCAAATATTTTAAAACCATCCCTTGCAAATGGTGAAATTCAACTTATTGGAACTACTACCATAAGAGAATACAGAAAATACATTGAAAAGGACTCTGCCCTAGAAAGAAGATTTCAAAGTGTTTTAGTAGAGGAACCAGACATTAATGATTCGGTTGCAATATTGGATGGAATTAAAAAATATTATGAAGATTATCATAAAGTTAAAATTTCTACTGATGTTATTAAGAAAACTGTTGTTATGTCCGAAAAATATATACATGACAGATTTCTTCCAGATAAAGCAATTGACATTCTAGATGAGGCTTGTTCTAGAAAAAATCTTGATAATGTTGATTTATTTAAATTGGAAGTATTAAAAAATGAGCTTAAAACTGTTCAAGCTCAAAAGGAAGAAGCTGCCCAAGCAGATTCTACTGAAGATTATCAAAAAGCAGCAGATTTAAAAACAAGAGAATGCAAGTTAATTGAAGATATTGATAATTTGAATAAAAAAATTAAATTACCTAATATTACAGTAGAAGATATTGCAACTGTAATAGAAAATTGGACAAAAATACCTGTTAAAAAAATTACAGAAGCTGAAACAGATAAATTATTGAATTTAGAAAAAAATCTTCATAAAAGAATTATTGGTCAAGATGCTGCTATACAAGCAGTAAGTCGTTCAATTAGAAGAAATAGAGCTGGATTAAAATCCACAAAAAGACCACCTTCTTTTATATTTGTTGGTCCAACTGGAGTTGGAAAAACATGGCTTGCTAAGAGTTTAGCTTATGAAATGTTTGGAAGCGAAGATGCTATTATTAGAATAGATATGTCTGAATATATGGAAAAACATTCTACTTCTAAATTAATTGGTTCACCTCCAGGATATGTAGGCTATGATGATGCCGGACAACTTACTGAAAAAGTAAAAAGGAAACCATACTCTATTTTATTATTAGATGAAATAGAAAAAGCACATCCAGATGTTTTTAATATTTTACTTCAAGTATTAGATGATGGAAAATTAACTGATTCTCAAGGTAACACAGTAAGCTTTGAAAATACAATTATTATTATGACATCTAATGCTGGTTCAAATTTAAACAATAATTCCATAGGATTTGGTAACACCTCTATAGTAGATAATAACAAAATAATAGATAGTTTAAAAGATGTATTCAGACCAGAATTCTTAAATAGAATAGATGAAATTGTTATATTTAATAGTTTAAATACAAATGAATTATTACAAATCGTAGACTTAATGTTACAAGATACAAAAAGAGCATTAGCTGACAAAAATATTACTTTAGATGTTACGAAAAAAGCAAAACAAATTTTATTAGAAAAAGGAACAGATTTAAAGTATGGTGCACGACCATTAAGAAGAGCAATTCAAAGATATATTGAAGATGATATTTCAGAAAAGATATTAAGAAAAGAAATTCAAGATGGTCAGAATATTAAAGTAGATGTAAAAAATAATGAATTTACATTTTCTGTTGATTTATAATGGAGGAATTAAATGTTAAAATATATCCCAAATATCCTTACTGTATTAAGGTTTTTTCTAATACCATTTGCAGTATATTACCTTATTAATGAACAATATATATTAGCTATAATATTTATTTGTATATCTGGATTAACAGATATATTAGATGGTACTATTGCACGAAAATTTAACTGTATTACAAACTTTCGGTAAATTAATCGATCCTTTAGCAGATAAAGTTACACAACTTTCTCTTTTAGGTACTTTGGTTATAAAAAATATTATACCTTTATGGATATTAATTGTTGTTTTATTAAAAGAAGCAACTATGGTTGCAGGTGCATCCTTTTTATATGGCAAAGATTTAGTAGTATCTAGTAAATGGTATGGAAAACTTTCTACTGTTTTATTTTACATGGCAATTATAGTTTCTATGATTTTTAAAGATTTTAATATAAATACTATATGGGGACTTACTTTATACTATGTTGCTTTAATTATGACTATTTTTTCGTTAATTATGTATTTTAGGCAATTTTATATGCAAGGATATTTAAAAAAAGAAAATTTAAAATTAAACGAAACAATAGAAAAATAAAATAAAATATTTCAAGTTTATATAAAACATAAAAAATGTGAAATTTTATTTCACATTTTTTATTTACTCGTAATCTTCTATAGTGCTAGTTAAGTTTTCTTTGCCATATATTATAATTCCGGTTGTCAATCTTAAAATATCTTCTTCTGTTAAATATTCTGTTGTAATTCCCGTTTGCTCATATTCAGTTTCTATACCATTTTCATCAACATTGTAAACTACAATTACATTATTTTCTAATTTTAGTTTGTAATGCTGATTACAAAATTTTTCTTCATCCCTTGACATTTCTACTTCTTGACTAGAAAATTTTTCTATATTCCAATTTCTACACTTCTCCTTTAACTCACTTTCTGTACAGTTTACTAATGATGCATCTATATCTTTATATTCTTGTATATAATGCTTGCATTTTGTATAATATGTTTTATATGTTATTATAGTATTAGGCGTAGTTTTTTCATCATTTACTGATGTTTCAACTGATGAAATCTGTATATTCTCTTGAATAATATTTTTTGTATTATCTATAGAAGATTCTTTATCTTCTGCTAAATTAGTTTGTGGATCACCACTTATTTTAAACCCTATATACATTCCTAGTGCTATAATTAAAATTACTCCAATAACAATACCTATCTTCTTCAAATCAAACCATCCTTTTTGTATGCTTTTACATTTAGTATTATTTACTAAAAAAGAAAAATTTATGCAAAAATAATAGATTTGAATTTCTTTTTCTCTCATTTATAACAGTTTTTAGTTACTTATAATATTATTCTTTATTTTTATATTTTCTTTTTTATTTACATTAATTTTTATTTCCCCATATAAATCAGTTCTGTAAACTTTAATATTACTTTCATTTAGTTTTCTTATAGTTTCTAAAGATGGATGCCCAAATTTATTATTTTTTCCTACTCCTATTAACGCTATTTTCGGCTTAACCGCTTCAAGAAATTGCATACAACTGGACGTCTTAGAACCGATGATGTGCAATCTTTAGGATATCTGATTCTAATAAATTAGTTCTTTTATATACTTGTACAATTTCTTTTTCTGCTATTTCTTCTATATCTCCTGTAAACAATAGCGAAAAATTTTTATAACATAATTTACATACAATCGAATTATTATTTAAAGTATTTTCTGATATAAAATGATTTTCATTTGGCCATAATATTTTTAAACAAATATCTTTTTCGATTGCAATGTTATCCCCTTTTTTCACTATTATTGCATTTATCTTTTTGTTTTCTACTATACTTAAAATCTCTTCAAAATTACTAGAACTTTCAGGTTGTTTCGAGAAAATTATATTTTTTACTCTTATATGATTTAACAAATATATAAATCCCTTACAATGGTCTGAATCAAAATGAGAAATACAAATATAATCAATAGAATTAATTCCCCTATCTAATAAATAAGGAACTAATGTGCTTTTTCCAACATCAAAATTTCCAGTCTCTTGTCCCCCACTATCTATTAATATCTTTTTATTAGAAGGAGTAATTATTAATGTACTATCTCCTTGTCCTACATCAATAAAATATATTTTTAAACTATATGGAATGAACATAGAAATGACAATTGTTACTAAAATACAAATAATTACAGATAGAATAATATTTTTTTTATTTTCCCTAACACAACTTTGAAAATGTTTTATGAATTTTATTAGTTTTTTAAACAAATAACGATTTGAATAATTATTTTTTAATATTTTGTAAAATAAAATGTTAAATAAAAGTATGTAATAAATTAAAACACTAAATACGGATGGTGTTGGCAAAATTATTTCTGATAATGGAAACTCGCTAACTAATTGCGTTGTATTTATTAATGTTACTAATAACAAATTATAGGGAATAGCCATTATATATGCTAATTTAATATGAATAAAAGAAACAAAAATTAATATAAATCCTAAAATAGTAATAGGACCAATAAGTATTCCAGCAACTAAATTCGAAACAATAAAGTTTATAGAAATAGTATTGAAATAATATAGTATAATAGGAATTACAAATATATTTGCAAATATAGTAATAGATATTAAGTCCTCTATATAGTTTAATATTTTTATAGATAATGTATTGTCCTTTTCTCTATTACTTTTTTTAGGAATACATACAAATAAAATAATTCCTATAGTTGCAAAATATGAAAGTAAGAAACCAATATCTAATATCTTATATGGATTATCTATTAAAATAATTAAAATAGACAAACTCATAGAGGATTTTAAATCATATTTTCTCCTAAACAGAAAAGCCATTAAACTAACAATCCCCATAACTACTGCCCTTACAACTGATGGAGTAAATGAAGTTATATACATAAAAAATATTAAAAACAATGTAATTGTATAATTTCTTGTTGACTTTAATATTTTTAATTTGCTAAGTAAATATGTAAGCCCAATAATAATATATGTAACATGTGCACCAGAAACTGCAAGTAAATGAGATAGGCTACTTTTTTTAAAACTCTCTACTATATCTTCCTGTAAATTATCATCATATCCTATTAAAATTCCTAAAAAAAGTTCTTTAGTTTCTTTAGGTAAAACATTATTAATGTTAATTATTATTTTCTGTTTTACTTTATTACTTAATATTGCAATCTTACTTAAATTGTTATTCTTTATTATATCTACATTATTTACTTCATATATTCCATAAACTTTTTGAGTCTTTAAGAATTCTCTGTAATTAAATCCTCCATAATTTCTTGATATTTCGGGAACCTTATATTCTCCCCATACCTTAATTTTATCTCCATATTTTAAAATTATATTTTTACTTTTTTCAATTCGTAATAAAAAATTTATACCTTTATATTCATCTAACTTTATAATATATATATCGTTGTATTCTGTTTCATTATTATTACTTATAATAGTTCCTGTAATCTCCTTACTAGAAAAATAATTATATACAGATTTATATTTGTTATTATAATTAATAATATACAAACTAGATAAAAATGAAGATAATAAAAGTAAAAGCAATGTATTATTTTTTATAAATATATATATTATTTTTAATATATAATTGCTATTTTTTATTTTTGTCATTTTTAAGACAATAACAAGCACAGACATTAATAAAAAAATAAAAGGGACTATATTAAAATATAGTCCCCCAATAATACCTATAATAAATCCTAATGTAATAATAAAAATTGGTCTTTGCAATTTATGCTCCATTCCGCTCCCATATTTTCTGCTTCCCCCAAGCAACTACATAGATTTTATAATTATTAAAATTATACTTTTATTCAAGTATTCTTCTTGCTGTTACATATCTTTTTATATAGTTATGTGATGATGAATCAATATCTGTTATAATAACACCTACTCCAGGTTCAGAAGCATGTATCATTTTATTATTTCCAATATAAATACCTACATGCCCTATTCTAGTTAACGATGTATTTTTATAGATTACCAAGTCCCCTGGTTGCAAATCCTTCTTTTCTACTTTTTTTCCATCATTAGCTTGCGCTATAGAAGATCTTGATAATGTATAACCAAAATGTTTATATACATAGTAGGTAAATCCTGAGCAATCAAATCCAGTACTTGGAGAAGCTCCTCCATATACATATTTATATCCTAAATATTTTTTTGCATAATCTACAATATCTTCCCCTGACGTTTTACTTGATGAAGAAGATGCAAAATTTTTATCTTTTTTTTCTTCTTCTTTTTCTAAGTTAGTTGACTTATTGTTTGTTAAACTTTCCTCTTCTTTTGTGCTAGTTTCTTCTCTAGAAGTAGTTTCTCCACTTCTTGATGTTGGTGCTTTACTTTCTTCATTTTCTTCTTGCTTTTTATCTGCTAACAAATCTGCTGAAATATAACCTGTAATATTATCATATTTTACTTTATACCAAACTGTATTTACTTTTTCTAATATTGTTACCTGATTATTTAATTTTAACTTTGCCAAAGACTTAGAAGTTGTAGAAGCTTTCTCCCTTAAATTTACTGTATCATATTTGATGTATGCAACTTCTCCATTTTTTTCTGTTTCATTTTTTTCAGAAGAAACTGTTACATTTTCTGGAGGATTTACATTTTCTTCTACTATTTTATCTGTTCTAACCCATCCTAAAATATTGTCAATAGACACATATGTCCATCCTTCTATTTGTTCAATTATATTAATAGAAGTATCTTTTTTTACTGTATAAATAACACTTGATGTTATATTAGGTATAATTCTAATTTGGGTATTACTTTTTACTTTTAAATTTTCCTCTATATCTTTTGAAGCTTCCTCTTCAGGTTCTTCATTTTTTACTTCTTTATTTTCTGTCTCTTGCTCTTTTTCTGTTTCTTCTTTATCTGATGCAAGCAAACTATCATCTACTTTTATATATTCTCCTAATACGTATCCTATTTTGTTATTATACTTTATTTGGTACCATTCGCCCTCTTTTTTTAATACTTCTACTTTATCATCTTGCGTTACATACATAATTCTTTTTGAAGATGACGATGCTTTTTCTCTAACATTAACCGTTATTTCAGTAACTATACCAGTTACCGCATATGCCTTTACGTTTAATAAAATAATAATAAAAATTGATATGAATAATGAAATTTTTACTTTATTAATTATCCTCATAGTTTCTCCTAATTTGTAAAATTTATATAATTGATTTAATTTATTCTTTCACATTCCATATAATTACTATATTTTTCTTCCGTGACCAAAACTCATAATCGGATTATATAATTATTTAAGAAAAATGTCAACAAATTTGGCATATCTTCTACAAGCCATTTCCAAATATTTTTTAAAATCAATACCATTGTTTCCATTTGGTTTATCTGAAATTCCTCTAATTACAATAAAAGGAATTTTATCTAAAGCACAAACTTGTGCAATAGCCGCACCTTCCATTTCAACACAATCAGCATGAAACTCTTTTTCTATGTTATTTTTTACAGAAATATCTTGAACGAAAATATCTCCTGTTGCAATTGTCCCAACATATACATTAAAGTCCTCATTTATACTTTCCATACTATTTTTAGCTTTTTTAATTAACTTAGCATCTGAGAAGAAATAAAGTACGGAATCAGAAATATAGCCTCTTTTATTTCCTCCAGCTGATTTATCAAAATCATGTTGCAAAAGTTTTTCTCCTATAACTACATCTCCTATATCTATTTGTGAATTTAACCCTCCAGCAGTTCCAACATTTATAATATATTCTATTTCAAAGTTATCTATTAAAAGTTGTGTAGTTCTAGCTGCATTAACTTTACCTATTCCACATTTAATAAGAATAATATCTTTTTCATTTATCTTTCCTTCTATGATTTCTAATTCATAAATTTTTTTTATTATAATGTTATTCATCAATTCTTTAATGCTATTTATTTCTTCATCCATTGCAGCAATAATACCAATATATTTCATTTTTTTCTCCTTTTATTTATCAGCAAATTTACGTTCAAATTATATCATATTAGTTACTAAATAACAATAAATAAATCTGAAATACCATGGTAATTGTTACTAGATAATGGTATTTTATTTAATAATTCTAGAATAACTTTCCATAATTAGTATATGGGTGCTTATTAATCCCTCGTCTTCAAAGCATTTTCTTGAAATATAAATAATTGATATTATGTTTTAAAGATAAAAATAAATTATTATAATTTATTTTTATTATTTTATATCATATAATTCTAGGCTTTGCGTGTCTGCTGGCGAATAATATTCGCCTCTGTAACTTTAATTTTTGAAATTCATACTAATTTTTAAATTTATTAATTTAAATATCATTATCTTACAACCTACAATTTACCATTATGAAAAAAACTCAGAAGAATATCTTCTGAGTTTTTTTTTACATTCACTAAACTAATTCTACAACAGCTCCAACTTCTACAAATTTAGCTTTTAATTCTTCTGCTTCTTCTTTAGCTACACCCTCTTTAATAGTTTTTGGTGCTCCGTCAACTAAATCTTTTGCTTCTTTTAATCCTAATCCAGTTGCATCTCTAACAACTTTGATTACTTGAATTTTGTTAGCTCCTGCTTCTTTTAATACTACATCAAATGCAGATTTTTCTTCAGCAGCTGCTCCTGCTACTGCTCCAGCTGCTGCTGGTGCTGCTGCTGCAACTGCAGATACTCCAAATTCTTCTTCTATAGCTTTTACTAAATCAGCTAATTCAACTACTGTCATTTTTTTGATTTCTTCAATCATTTCTTCTTTACTCATTTTTAAATCCTCCTAAATTTTTTATTATTTTACTTTTTCTACAATTTTATATTTAATTAAGCTTCTGCTTCTGTTGTAGATTCAGCTGCAGATCCTTCTTCTTTTTGAATTCTTACTTGATCAAGTGCAACTGCAAATTTTGAAATATTTCCAAGTAATGCTCCAGCAAGCATAGATAATAATGTTTCTTTTGATGGTAAT
>CANQAB010000002.1 GCA_947589445.1 uncultured Clostridia bacterium
AATAAAAACTCTCAAATTAGCTTGAGAGTATGGTGCACCAGGAGGAATTCGAATCCCCGACCTCTCGGTTCGTAGCCAAGAACACACCAAATTTTTTCGGATATTTAATTACTTTTATTTTCAATATTTATAGCATATAAACATTGAGATGTCAACAATTGATACAATTTTTAAAAATTTAAAATAATTTATTATGGTTTAAAATAATTTAAATATGTTTATTATAAAACTACTTTTTGGGGGCATTTGGGGGCATAAAAAATAACAGTGGGGGCATTCTGGGGGCATTTTGAAAAAAGATTGATATTTAGCGCTTTTAATCTGCCCCCAGTAAAAAAGACATTCCCCCAGTATAATTAAAGAGACAAACTAGTCTCTTTTTATTTTTCTAAATTTTAAATAAAAAGGAGGTAAATTGTGAATGAAGAAAATCAAATTAGTTATTATGCAGTCATTCCGGCTACGGTTAGATATGATACAAATTTAAAACCTGCAGAAAAGTTGCTCTATGCTGAAATAACATCACTTTCAAATAAATATGGATACTGTTTTGCGAGCAATAAATATTTTGCAAATTTATATAATGTTGATCCACATACTGTTTCACAATGGATTTCACATATAGAAAAATCAAATTATATTCATATAGAATTAATTAAAAATGAAAAAAAGGAAATAAAAGAAAGAAGAATCTATATAAAAGATACCCCCTATGTATCAAAAAATACATACCCCTATGTATATAATTCTACATACCCTATGTATCAAAATATACAGGATAATAATAAAGATATTAATATAGATGACTTATTTTCTTTTATTATAGAAAACAGCAACAAAATTCCGAATGAATTTTATAATATTTTAACTAAATTGGAATTTATTTATCCCAAAGAAATTCTGTATATTATGCCTGCAGACAAAATTTTGGTAATCAAAAATATAATTTATGTTTTGTATGATTTATATAATAGTAACTTTCGTTTTATTCTTCCTATGATAAAAAGAGAAATCTTAACAAATTTATATTTCATATGTGAAAAGAATTATACGGAAGATTTTTTAAGTTACTATAAGCGAGCAATTATTAATAAATATACGCATAACAGCACATAAAAGGAGTTAAATTATGTTAGAAAGTTATATGAACAATTTTGAAAGTATTTTATCTACTATGTTTTTTGCAAGCTTTAAAATTATATTAATAATATTGATTATATTATTAATCATTTCATTGTTAATGCTTGCAGTGGCTTGTCTAATAAAATCACAAAATTTAAAATCTAAATTCTTAATTGTTGTTCCTTCATTATTGGTGGGAACTATTTTTTTACTTGCTCTACCCTACATCTTTGTATATATTAAGAGTTTAATGTAAATAGTGTTTTCTTATACAAATTAGCCCTAAATTATGTATAGGAGATGATTTTATAAATGAATAAAATAAAAAATAAATTTTTAAATAAAATGACTACTATCGCTACTACTATCAGTCTACTTGCTATTAATACAAACTGTTGTCTTGCAACTGGTGGAATTGGAACACAAGAAGTTACAGCTGCTACTGAAAACATTAAAAGAGTAATTATAAGTATTGCAATGCCTCTTGGTGGTGTCCTTATATTTGCAAGTGTTGTCGTTGCTGCAATTAAAATGATTGCTAATGCAAATAACCCTCAAAAAAGAGCTGACAGTATAGGTAGTTTAGCCTGGATTTGTGGCGGAGGTGTTGTACTTGGTGCAAGCCTAATAATCGCTGGTATTATCATTAATATAGCAACTAATAATTCTGGAAGTTTATTAGGAAGTTAGGAGGCAATTATGAGAGTTTTCAAAGTACCTTTTGATATAAAACGAGAAGAAAAA
Source organism: uncultured Clostridia bacterium (assembly GCA_947589445.1). Taxonomy (GTDB): domain Bacteria; phylum Bacillota; class Clostridia; order TANB77; family CAG-508; genus HGM13634. Next base: position 1,867 of record CANQAB010000002.1, read on the forward strand.
ATTTTCGGTGGCTACCTAAGTTTAAGGCAAGTAATTTATTTAATGCTTTGTGCAGCAAGCTTTTCTATTTTTGCTATTCCTATAAATACAATATTCAAAATAATCTTGGTACTTATTATTTCAAGCTTTCTTTTATTATGTACTTTCTTAAAAATTAATGAACAGAACTTTGATAAGTTCTTTTTTTATGCAGTAAAGTACCTTTTTAGAAAGAAAAACTTTATATATGAGAGGTGTGGCAAATGGTAACTATGATTATATTTTTATTTTTAACGATATTATTAATAATTTGTACAGCCTTTTATTTAGACTATAAAAAGAAAAATATTAACAGATCCATAAAACAACAGGTATCTCCAACTGAAGATAAAAATAAGAAATCAACTAAATCTAAAAAGAAATTATCTAATATACTTGAAATAAAAATAAAAGACAATATTATATGCTTAGGTAATAGATATTCGATTGTTATAAAACTCGGAAATATTGATTATAATATGCTTTCTAATTCTGAACAAGATGCAATTGAAAATATACTGATTCAATCTGCTCTTGCAATAGACTTTCCTATCCAATTCTTTAGCACCACCGAATATATTGATACCAGTAAGGTCATAGCACTATTGCAAGAAAATAAATCAAATAATTTTAGAGTAAATGAATATAAGAAATATTTAATAGATTATCTTCAAAGTTTAATGGAAAATCGTTCTGTTTCTATTGTTACAAATTATGCCATCATCTCTTATGATGGATTGTATGATGATGCTATAAATGAACTTGTAAGAAAGTCTAATTTGTTTAAATCTAATATGTTAAGATCAAAAATTGTCTGTGAAATTTTATCTGAAGATGAACTATATAATCTAATATATAGAGAATTAAATAAAAATTCGGCATCTAATATTAGTCTTTTAAAGAAAGGAGGCAAGAATTTATATGTTGGTAAAAAACAAGAAAAAGACAAATGAAATTGACATTTTTAAAAACATTCCAAGCAGTATGGATTTGCTTATTCCTGATACCTTGCAAGAAAAAACAGATTATTTATGTTTAGGTTATAACAAATATTCGAGAATTTTTGTTATGACAATTTATCCAGAACAAACCTGGATAGGATGGCTTAATGATCTGTTTAATATAGGTAACATTAATATTTCCGTTAAAGTAGAACCTTCCAATAATGGAACAGTTATTAATCAATTAACTAAAAAATTAGTACAAGCCCAATCAGAATATACGACTTATTCTAGACAAGGCAATATATTACATCTTCCAGAGTTAGAAAAACAAATAAGTGATTTAGAAGATTTACGAATGCTTATTCAAACAAATCAAGATAAATTGTTTTTTGCAACTATTTTTATTACTTTAAATGCAGAAAATCTACAAGAATTGAATAATAAAACACAAATATTAGAAAGTGAATTAAATAAAAAAACAGCTATGATAAGAACTCTAACATTTAGACAGTTAGAAGGTCTAAAAACGATGCTCCCTATTAATGAAGTTCCAATTAGTAATTATGAGCGTAATATGGTAGCAGGTGGAATAGCAACGTTGATACCTATATCAAATCCGAATTTATCACACGATAGAGGTATTTTTATTGGGAGAAATATTTATACAAATGCCCCAGTCTATGTCGATACTTTTATAGGTCCTCCTACATTACCTAATCCCCACGTTTTCATTTGTGGCACGAGTGGCGGAGGAAAAAGTGTAGCATTAAAAACTTTAACCGCTAGAAATATTGTTTCAACTGGTTGTGGAGCATTCTTTATCGATGTAGAAGGTGAATACACAAATTTAACGAAAATGCTTGGCGGAAAAGTTATTAAAATAAAACAAGGCGAAAGTACTGGTCTTAACCCTTTTGACTTAGAACCAGATTCAAATCGCAAAAAACAGTTCTTGAATATATTAGATAAAGTGGCTGAAATTAGGGCTTTGCTTGCAACTATTTGCAGAAATCAATTAGCAAGAACATTGAACGCAATGGAAACTACTGAAATAGAAATCGTAGTAAATCAATTATACGCTGATAGAGGAATCAATAGTGATGTTAATTCTTTATATGAAAAAAATGGTGGTAGACTTGATAATGGAAAATATGTTATTGGAAAAATACCAAAGAAAATGCCTACTTTAAGCGATTTTCAAAGAAAACTCGCAGAAAGAAATAATTGTCCTGAACTTGCAAAATTACTTATTCCATACTTAAAAGGTAATTCTTTAGGAATCTTCGATTGTGAAAGTAAGATCAATTCCAACGAAGAGATTATTTGTTTTGATATGTCTGAAATCAAAGACGAATTTACAAAGTTGTATTCTTCTTTTGTAATTCTTACTTGGGTATGGCAGAAATTTGTATTAAAAAATAGGCAAAAGAAAAAAATCATTGTATGTGATGAAGCTTGGCTTTTTCTAAAATTTAAAGAATCTGCTGATTTTTTAGTAAATGTAGCAAGACGTGGAAGAAAATACAATGTTCCATTGTTTATAGGTAGTCAGTTTATAGACGAATTTTTATCTTCTGAAGAACGGTAAAACCATTATTAATATATGTTCTACAAGATATTTATTTAAACAAAGTCCCGGAAGTGTTGATTCTGTTGTGGACTTTTTTAATTTGTCTGATGGAACAAAAAACTTTTTAACTACTGCTAATCCTGGAGAATGTGTTATTAGTTTAAATAATAGCGTTACTGCCATTAAGTTTGTAATTACAAATTTTGAAAAAGAATTTGTATTTACTTAAAATGCTGGAGGTGATATCTTGAAAAGAATATTCAAAAGTTTAATAGTTGTAATAACAACTATTTTTTTGTTGTGTCCTATTTGCTTTGCAACCGATGTAAACTTCAAAAATCAAATAAAAAGCGAAGATGGCTCTCTATTTGAAAAAATCATAGCTGAATGTATTGGTGGAATTGCTCAAACAGTATTAGACTTTACAACATCTAATACCTTAAATGTAGGTTTTAAAGACTATGATACCTTAATATTTAATAAAGATGCTCAAAACGATAGCCTTTCCCCTTTCTCCCAAGAATTATGGAATAAAACAATGAATTATTATAAGGTTTTTTCTATTATTTCTGGAAGTTTAATCTTAATCGCAGTTTTTATATTATCATATAAAATCATATCTGCAGGTATGAATGTATCTAAGAAAAATGAAGCTAAAGATAGTTTAATGCGACTTATGTTTGGAGGAATATTTATACTACTTGCTCCATTATTTATTAGGTTTTTATTATTCATTAATAACAGTTTTGTAAATTTACTAATAACTGCTGTAAATACTGGATCTCTAGAGGGTTCTTTAGGAAATAGTATGCTAACTTCTATTCGTACAGGAAATGCAATAACTACTGCCTTAGTCATTGCAATGTTTATTTATCTATTTGTTAAATTAAACATTAAATTTATTATTAGACAATTTACAATTATTATATTTACTATCTTTACACCTATTGCTTGCGGTTTATGGATTATAAATAAAAATGTAACAGCAGCCAGTATTTGGGCAGGGCAAATCATAATGAACATTTTTATGCAATTTATATATTGTTTTTTATTTTTAGTTTATCTTGCCTTTCTCCCAAGTGGTGGAGGTTGGGCCGTTTCTCTAATTTGGGCTATGATGATTTTACCAATTGCAGATACTTTAATGAACTGCTTACAAAACCTAACAAGTAGAATAGCTGGACTTGATAATGAACAAATGACAGGTAGAGTTATGGGTATAGGTGCAATGCTTGGATTTAGTTTAGGAGCTATCAAAGAACAATTTAAAAATCCAGATAACACAAGTTCTATGAAAAACGGAACAAACCAAAATAATAATACTGGTTTAGGTGGTTTTATAAATAGAGCAAAATCAATCATTAATCCTACAATGAATTTATCTGATGAGAAAGATTATAACGGAAATTCCAATCCTATTAGAAATGTAATTTCAAAGCAATCTGTTAATAATACTGTTACAACTCCCCCATCCCCTATGACTGCTAATACTACTGAAACAGGTATAAACGCAGAATCTAGGACGACTACTATAAAACATATTGCAACTAATGTAGCAAAAACTGGTTTTAATGCTGCTAAAACATATTTTGAAGTTGGAGCAAAAATGACGGAAGGTAATTTTGAAAGATCTCCTTATCAAACTAAATATAATGCAACTTCTACTAGAAAAAAAGCACAAGATACAGAATATATACACAATCTTGCAAGGGCTAATGATGTGCAGAAACCAGGTGATTCAAATGAAAGCAAAAAATAATATGAAAAAAATAGCATTTAAAATTATAAAACCCTTTCTACCTTTTATTGCTATTATCATTGGTCTATTCTTTTGTATTTGCTTAATTATAGATACTGTATTTGTTAATAGTGTGCAAGCAGATTCTTCCGAGATGTCAATTCAAGAAAAGAGAATAAAGCAATTATGTATTGATAAAGCAAACTATTTAAACATTTGTAATAATTATATTGGTAATGAAAAAACTTCTTCTTTGCTCGATGCAAATGATAGAGAAAACGGTAAAAAAATAGAATGGGCTCATTTATATACAATAATGATATTTAGTAATATGACGAATAATCGTGAAATAAATGAAACATTGCTAAACGAAATTGGAAATGAATTTAAAAGCACTTTTAAATATGAAAAATACATAGTAAAAACAGAAAACACAATTACTTCCATAGATGAAAACGGTAATGAAACGATCTCTACAACGATAGATGAAAAAATACAATATTTACTTATAGAAAGTGATACGATTATAGGTCATTATAAATATTATTATGAAGAAAAAGTCATTGAAAGTGGTAATGCAAAAACAACCTTAAAAGCATTTACTCATCAAGAGTTAATTGGAGAAAAGTACGAGCGACTAAAAAATTACTTAAAATATAACCTTCGTATTAATGATGAAAATATCGATACTGATACTACAATCATTATTGAAGCTGCTAATGGTTTTTATGATGGTGAGGAAAATATAGACTGGCTTGAATCAAGCAATAACAATATTATAACAGATGGCAAAGGATTAGTACCTACTCGGTATGTTTATATGGCCGATACCTGGATACACAAAAATTACATCTCAATTTGGTATGAGATTGCACCCAATCTATAAAACATATAAACTCCATAGAGGGTTAGATGTTCGGTGCACCAATAGGAGCAAATTTTGTGGCTATGGCTGATGGTACTGTTATAAAAGCTTGTTATAATTCCTCTTATGGAAATATGGTTATGATAAACCATCGGAAATGGAATTGTAACATTATACGCACACGGATCCGAACTACTTGTTAAAACTAATCAGACAGTAAAGCAAGGACAACCTGTTTTAAAAGTTGGTTCAACTGGTGATTCCACAGGTCCTCACGCACACTTTGAAGTAAGAATAAATGGGAATTTTGTGGACCCTCAAAACTATTTTGAAGGAGGTAATTAAAAAATGATATTGATATTTACAGGAAATGAGCAATTAGATAGAGATTTGAATAAAAAAATAAACGATAGTAGAATTGTTTATTATCCAGATTATGTGTTAGAAGAAAAAGAAGCAACAACTCTTATATGCTCATTGCAACCTAATAAATACAATTTTAAAGATTTTATGTTTAAAGTTAGAAATAAAAATATACAAGTTATTTTAATTTTAGAAAATGATATGGTAAAAGAATTAAAGGATGCTCTTCTTCTTGGTATATACGATTTCGTCTTTGATCCATTTAATTTAGATGATGTAATAAAAAAAATTACTAATCCCACCCCATTTTCTGAAATTTCAAAATATATAAAAAATTTATTAGAACTAGATACAAAAGTCTAGTTCTTTTATTTATGGAAGGAGGTGTGAAATGAAATATGAATAAAAAGTTAAAGTTTGCAGTTATTCTAATATCTATAATCATTTTAGTACTTATAACAATTATTTCAACTTTTTTTATTGCTAGATACTTTATAAATAAAGCAATAATTAAACAAGTTATTGATACATACTCGGAGAACAATATTCAAGAACGATTAGAGAATACTTTAAATGGAACTTCCAACCTAGCATTAGAAATTGATGGCAAAACAGTACTTGGTGTTATAAGAATAGACAAAATAAACTATGAAGGATTAGTTTATGAAGGAACTTCTTTAGATACTCTTTCAAAAGGTGTCGGACATTTTGAAAATACTCCTTACTTCAATGGAAATGTAGGTTTAGCTGCTCATAATTATAAGAAAGTTTGGGGCAAATTATATACATTACAAGAAGGAGATACAATTTCTTATATCAGTTACTTAGGTTCAAAAAAATATACGGTTAAAAATGTTAGTATAATTAATGAAACTGACTGGTCTAAATTAGAAAATGCTGATGAAAACCAGTTAACTCTAATAACTTGCGTTTTAAATCAGAATGAAAAAAGACTCTGCGTTCAAGCTACAGAAATTTGATATATAAAATTTTTTTAGCTTCAGCATTCCATTTTTTTAAAAAATGTGCTACTCTCTTTTTCAAAGGAGTGATGTAAAATGCATAAAAAAATTATTTTAGTTATTATAATCGTTTTAGTTGTACTATTGATAGTAGGTTATTATTTATGGAACAATAAAACAACCAAACAAGAGGACTTTACTGCTAATACAAATGTTACAGACACTATAAGTGATCTTGAATATTTTGAAGATACTGAAAATAACATTATCTCTAATAGTATCGCAGAAAATAAAATAAATAATGAAGCTACTGTAAGTAAAGAGAATACTACCACTGCTAATATAAATACTGAAAAGAGTAATTCTTCAACAAAGAAGAATACTTCTACAAGTTCTAAAAACAGTTCATCAAAAAGTAGCACAACTAGCAAAAGTTCAATTTCGAAAAACACAGTAAAAAATACTGTAACCACTAATAACGTATCTAAAGAAAGTACAACGACAACTAACACAAAGCCTAATAATACATCTAATAATATTAAACCAAGTACAAATAATAAAACAGAAGATAAAAAAGAAACAGGAGATAAATATATTATTAACCAAACGATAATAAATAAAATGAAATCAACAATAGAAAAAAATCCATCTGAATATATGAAAACTTATGGATATAAAGTAGTAGTAGACAGTTCCATTTGTTCTTTAACAAGCTTCTTTACATATTCTGACTCTTTACTACTTACCAAATTAGAGCATAGATTTGGAACAATTAAAATTTATGCAAGAGATTACTATTCTGATGGAGATTATGTAACGACTGAATGTTATATTTACTAAAATATTAATTTTAAATTTTTAGCACTTATCTAGTAATAGATAGGTGCTTTTTTAGGAGGTAAAAAATGATACAAAATAAAAAAGTTCAAAAAATACTCGCAACAATATTACTTATTATTACTTTATTAAGTAATTTTCAAGGTATTGCACTAGCAAAACTTGTAGGTGGGAATAAAAACCTAACTAGTGTTGGAGCTTGTAGAAGAAATATTGAATTTAAGTTTTCTACTGGCTGGAGCGATGTAAAATGTGATTACATTGCATATAAATCAGGAAATAAAAATTATCCTGCATACTGTATTACTCACGGAAAAGACGGTGTAGACGAAATTGGTGATTATACCGTAGATATTACAAAGGTTTTAACTAATGCAAAAATCTATCGTGTTATCATTAATGGGTTCCCTTATAAAACTGCAGCTGAACTTGGACTTGATAACGACTATGACGCATATATGGCAACAAAACAAGCAATTAACTGTATTATGCTTAATAGAAACGTAAGGGAAAAATACAGAGGTAAAGATGCAGCTGGTAACAAAATAGTAGATGTTATGGAGAAATTAGTAAATATTGGAAAGAATGGAACTCAAGCATATCAAGCTGCCAAAGTAACTGCTACAAAAGTAAACGGTCTAATTGAAGAAGGAAACAATTATACTCAGACTTTTAGCGTTACTGCCTCACATCAAATATCTACTTACTCTATTTTAAATACTGCTAATCTTCCAAGTGGTGCTTATTATACAGATATGAATGGTAATAGAAAAACAACTTTTTCAAGTGGTGAAAACTTTAAATTAGTCATTCCAAAATCTTCAATCACAAGCGACTTAAATGTTGTAATTAGTATTAGTGCAATGTGTAAAACATTTCCTGTTCTATATGGAAAGACAAGAATTGCTGATACGCAAGATTATGCTATTACTGTAGATCCTTATGGAGATTATGAAACATCTATTACATTAAAAGGAGCAGTAGATAGTGGAAAAATACAAGTAAAAAAAGTAGATGCTGATACATCTGTAGCTATCAAAGGTGTAACTTTTCAACTACAAAAAGCTGACGGAACAATAGTTGGAACTGCAGTTACAAATGCCAATGGTATTGCTAATTTTAGTAAATTATATCCAGGAAAATATATTTTAAAAGAAACTGCTACAAGTGCTAATTACGTTATAAACAGTTCTTCTTTTGACGTAACTGTAGAATATAATAAGACTACTACTTTAACAGTAACCAACGAATATAAAAAGGGTAATATTAAGGTTAATAAAACTGATTCCGAAACATCAGCTCCAATTGAAGGAGTTACTTTCCAACTATTAAATGAATCTGGTAGTGTTGTTGCAACTGGATCTACTAATAAAAATGGAGAACTGTCATTCAATAATATAAGAATTCGGAAAATACAAATTAAAAGAAACTGCCACAAATCCTAATTATGTTTTAAATAATGCAACTTTTGATGTTACCGTAGAATATAATAAGACCTCTAATGTAAATGTAACTAACGAGTATAAAAAAGGTAATATCAAAATTAATAAAACTGATTCCGAAACATCAGAACCAATTGAAGGAGTTACTTTCCAACTATTAAATGAATCTGGTAGTGTTGTTGCAACTGGAACAACTAATCAGAACGGAGAACTATCTTTCAACAATATAAGAATCCGGAAAATATAAACTTAAAGAAATCTCTACTAATAAAAATTATGTATTAAATACTGTTTTATTTGATGTAACAGTAGAATATAACAAGACTGTTACTAAAAATATAACAAATGAATACAAAAAAGGAAATATTAAAATTAATAAAACGGACTCTGAAACGTCTGAGCCAATTGAAGGGGTTACCTTCCAATTACTTAAAGAAGATGGAACTGTAGTCGGTACTGCAACTACTAATAACAAAGGAGAAGCATTTTTTAATAACATTCGTATAGGAAAATATATACTAAAAGAAACTGCCACAAATATTAAATACGTTTTGAATACTACTAATTTTGATGTTACTGTAGAATACAATAAAACAACTACATTAAACATTACTAATGATCATAAAAAAGGTAATTTAAAATTAAATAAAGTAGACAAAGATAATCACCGTATTCCATTAGGTAATGTAGAATTTGACTTATTTAGTGAGGAATTTCAAAGAGTAATCGGAACTTACTATACAGATGTTAATGGTGAACTTACTATTAGAGATTTACGTATAGGAAAATACAAATTAATAGAAAAAACTACTGGAAGATGGTACGATTTAGCAGATGATACAAATGTTGATATTTTCTGGAATGAAACTACTAATACAACAATTGAAAACGAACTTAAAAAAGGGCAAGTGAAAGTTATTAAGGTAGATTTAGATAATCAAGAAGTTAGAATACCTGGCGTTACTTTTGAAGTGTTGGATTCTGCAAATCATATTCTAGAAAAGATAACAACAAATGAAAATGGCGAGGCATTAACCAGTAGATATCCTATAAGAGATTTTGAAAACCTTAAACTTCACGAGATAGAAACAGATAAGTGGTATGTTTTAAATGATGAGGCTCAAACTGTAGAATTAAAAGCAAATGAAATAACTTCTGTTACTTTTACAAATGAAAAGAAAAAAGGTCAAATAAAGGTTATAAAAGTGGACTTAGACAATAATGAGATTCGATTAGAAGGCGTAACCTTTGATGTCTTAGATGAAAAAGGCAATATAGTAGACACAATTGTAACCGATTCTAACGGCGAAGCCATTACTAAAAGATTACCAATAGATCAAATTTATACTTTAAAAGAAAAGGAAACTTTAAATACCTATGTACTTACAACAGAAACCCAAACAGTAGAATTAAAGGAAAATGAAATAACATCTATTACTTTTACAAATGAAAAGAAGAAAGGACAAGTAAAAGTTGTAAAAATTGATAAAGATAATAATGAAATACTATTGGAAGGTGTTACTTTTGATGTGTTAGACAGTATGGGAAATATCGTTGATACAATCATTACAAATGATAAAGGCGAAGCTATTTCTAAAAGACTTCCAATAGATGAAAAATATACTTTGAGAGAAAAAGAAACTTTAAATACCTATGTACTTACAACGGAAACTCAAACCGTAGAGCTAAAAGAAAATGAAATAACTTCAATTACTTTTGAAAATGAAAAGAAAAAAGGTCAGATAAGAGTTATTAAAGTAGATTTAGACAATAACGAGGTACTTCTTGAAGGTGTTACTTTTGATATTCTAGATAATAAAGGAAATATAGTAGATACGGTAACAACAGACGCAAATGGTGAAGCTACTTCAAAAAGACTTCCTATTGATATGGAATATACCTTAAAAGAAAAAGAAACTTTGAATGAATACACTTTAACAACAGAAACTCAAACAGTGCAACTACAAGAAGATGAAATTACTTCTATTACCTTCACTAACGAAAAGAAAAAAGGTCAAGTAAGAGTTATTAAAGTAGACAAAGATAATCACGAAGTTTTATTAGAGGGTGTTACCTTTGACGTTTTAGATAACGAAGGAAATATAGTAGACACAATTGTAACGGATTCTAATGGTGAAGCTACCTCTAAAAGACTTCCTATTGACCAAAACTATACTTTAAGAGAAAGAGAAACTTTAAATACTTATGTTCTTACAGAAGAAACGCAAACAGTAGAATTAAAGGAAAACGAAATAACTTCTATAACCTTTGAAAACGAGAAAATTAAAGGATATGTAGAAATTTTAAAAGTAGATAGTAAAACCAAAGAAGTATTACAAGGAGCTGAATTTGGTATCTATAATGAAAAAGATGAATTAATTGAAACATTAAAAACAGATGATACTGGAAAAGCAACAAGTAATCTACTTCCTTATGGGAAATATTATCTAAAAGAATTAAATACTGGATCTATTTATTATCTACTAAACCAAAACACTTATGAATTTGAAATAACACAAAATCATATAACAATACCTTTAACAATAGAAAATGATGGTGTAGATATTGAAGTTAAAGTAGATAAAATCGGTGATACAGAGGTTAAACCTGGTGAAATTGTAAATTATGCTTTTATGAATGTAGCCAATGCTTCTAATGTATATTTAGATAATTTTAAATGGTTTGATTATATTCCTACTGACTATATTAGATTACAGTCAATGACAACTGGCACTTGGAATCAAGATTTAAAATATGCTGTATATTATAAAACAAATAAGTCAGAAGATTATATCTTATTTAAAGATAATTTAACTACTAATGAGAATTACACTTTAGATTTCACAACAATTAAGCTTGCTGATGATGAATATATAACAGAAACTTGCTTTGATTTTGGAAAAGTAGATTTTGGTTTTAGAGAAAGTACAACTCCAACAATGCAATGTAAATCATTAGATACCTTAGTAGACGGTCAAACCTTTACTAATCGTACAAGAACAGTTGGTATTTATGGAGGCATATCTGCAGATGCAGATAGTAATTGGACTACTATTGTTCATACTCCAAAAGAAGAACACGAACCAGTTCTACCTCGTACTGGTAAATAATTTAATATGAAAATAATAATTTTTTTATTGTATAGGAAAAATTGAAGATTTTTGCTATACAACAAGGTTAAGTTACCTTGGGCTGTGCAATAATTGTAAAGCAATTTTGCACATATGGACGTCGAAATCTTTGATTTCGTTAACGTCCACTTTTCTTATAAATTTGCCCTTCAAATATTAAATTTATAGGAGGATTTTTTATTATGAAAATTACAGATATTAAAATTTTTAAAGCAAAAGAAAAAGGAGCTTTATTAGCTTATGCCAATGTTATTTTAGACAACCAATTTATCATTAGAGGAATATCTCTATTAGAAACTGAAAAAAACGGAAGATTTATTGGAATGCCATCAAGAAGATTAAGAGGAAATGGCAGACACTATAGAGATAATTGCCATCCATTAACTGCTGAAGTAAGAGAAAAACTTACAAAAACCATTTTTGATGCTTACGATGAATTTATAAAATCTGAATAATAAGAAAATTAGACGTTAGCGAAATCAAAGATTTCGACGTCCATATGTGCATATTGCTTCGCAATACTGCACGTATCAATGTAAATTAACCTTGTTGTATAGTAAAATCTTCGATTTTTACTATACAATAAAATAAGATGTGTTTTCTTTAGATTAGCCCTTCAAATACTCTAAAGAAAGGATTTTTTATTTTATGATTATAAATGAAAAATTAAAAAAAGAATTATTAACACTCAATAATGAAATAAGTTATATTTTAAAAAGCAATACAGTTACAGATTATAGATTAGAAAATTTTTTAAAGGCTTTTGAAAAAGCAAGATATAATATTTTATATGAAATAAATATATATAACAAAAGTGTGGAATTTGAGCAAGAAAAAATCAGTACAATTGATACTGATTACAATGCCGAAGTTTCAAGCAATATCTTAAAAATTTATGTGCCTGAAACTCTACCTTCTTATAAGAACATAAAAACACACGCTCAAAAGAGAATTTTATTAAACATTTCTGAAATAACTAAACCATTCAGCAATCTATTCAATGATCAAGTTTGTGTGTTTATAAAAATATATGACAAGATCAATAACTGGGACGTAGACAATAGAAATATAAAACCTATCTGTGATGGCTTAATAGCCAGTAAGGTTATACAAGATGATAATATAGATAAAATGTTCTATTGTGTAAAAGGTGAATATAGCAATAACCCTCATACAGAAATTTACGTTTTTGATTACAAAAAATTATCCGACTTATCACTTTTTTACAGTAGCCAAATGTAGGGAATTTTTGTACTTTTTTAAAACAATTTTTTCGATAGTGTTTAAAATCTTAAATCTATTGGAAATTAAGCGTTTGGAGATTTGAGTAATATTAAAAAACGTGTGGAGGTAAGTATGTGATAGCGAATGCTATCGCATATCTTGCCATGTTCTTATTTTTGATTGCATTTTGGAGGTGATATTTTGAACAATTTACCAAATGGCAATGAAGAAATTTCTTTAATTAAATTTTTAGCAAAGTATCAATACTTAAAAACAAGTGATGTTCCATACTTTTTTAATTCAAAAAAATATTATAGAAGAAGAATAACAACATTAATAGAAAAAAAGATAATAAAACGATCTAACTCTACCTTGACATTAGCAAGTCAAGGAAAACAATATATAAAAAAAGTTTTAAATTTAGATTATAATAAATTAAATCGAAATCCTACTTATGTTCAGAGATTATTATATATCAGTAATTTAGCAGCATACTATCAAAATAATCCAACAGTTACATTTATTCCTTCATTCGATTTAAAGAATAGAGAGATTTTAACTATAACTTCTCGAAGGTATATAGGAATACTTGATATAAATGGCATAAAATATTTAACTTACCATATTTCTAAATTGCACGATAATAAATATATAGCTTCTGTTATCTTTGATATACAAAAGGAAAAAGAATTTAAGAACTTTATTGTACTTGTAGATGATTTATCCAAAATCAATCTGCAGGATTTTACTTTTGGCTATAATCAAGTATTAATTATAAAAGATACAGAAGAAAATAGAGAAAAATTAAAATATCTAAATAGTGTTAACTGGCCTTCTATTATCAAAAAAGAATATAAAGAGCCTTATATTTCAACATATAACTTTTGTGAGTATATGGATAAAAGAAATGAATATATAACCTATTTTTATTTTATAGATACTGAAAAAATTAATAGAATCCTTATGTTTCTAAGAGAAAATAAAAATAAGCACATAGATATTATTTGTACCAAACAACTTAAAGCCATTCTGCAGCAATTAATACCAAGAGCCCAATATAATGTTTTAGATATAGAAAAATTTATTGATAGAAAGAGAAATATTTATTATGAGTAAAAAAGTATGTTTTTACATAGTTTTATTTTTTTGTATTTTTTTAAATATCGTATTCGAATTAAATATAAAAAACTATTTTAGCGTATTAAAAAATTGTTTTGGTAAAAATATCATTCTAACCACTAAATTATTTATACTTATTTGTGTCATATTTGGTTTTATTTCGATTTTTTTGCTCATAGACATATTACTTGTAGTTTATTATGGTAAAATCGAAAATAAAGGCTTAAAAATAAAAAAAGATGATGAAACTCACGGCAGTGCAAAGTGGATGACAGAAAAAGAAATTTTTAACGTATTAGGAACTGGAAATATTCCTGGTATAATCATAGGAAAATATAATAATCAATTCGTGAAACTTCCATTCGATAGCCATTTTAATAAAAATATATGCGTATTCGGTAGTAGTGGTAGTATGAAAACCATAGGCTTCGTATTAACCAATCTTTTGGAGTTATCACTGTATAAGAAATCAATCATAGTAACAGATCCAAAAGGAGAAATCTACCGTACTACCTCTAGTTATTTTAGGAATATCGGCTATACTGTAAGAGTTTTAAATCTGAATGATATGAAACATTCGGACAGATGGAATCCATTACTAGAAAATGAAGATATAAACGATGTACAGACAAGTGCAAATGTTATCATTTCCAACACGCAAAGACATAGTAATGGTGGAGATGAGTTCTGGCCTCGTGCTGAAGAAAATTTACTAAAGGCTTTTGAATTTCATTTTTTAGATACAATGTCAGACGACAATACACTTACAAATATATATAAAAATATTGCAAATGGAGATATAAATGAAATAGATAAAATGTTTAGAAGAATGCCAATAAATAGTCCAGCAAGAATGAGTTACAATATATTTGCAAGTGGTTCTGATACGATAAAAGCATCCGTTATAACCGGCTTGGGTACTAGACTACAAATGTTTCAAAATGAAGATTTACAAAGGCTTACTGCAGAATCTGATATTGATTTAACACTTCCGGCAAAAGAGCCTTGTATTTATTATGTTATTACTAGCGATATGAACTCAGCATATGATTTTATAGGCTCACTTTTTTATGCCTTTTTATT
The DNA here is from genome assembly GCA_947589445.1 of uncultured Clostridia bacterium. Lineage (GTDB taxonomy): Bacteria > Bacillota > Clostridia > TANB77 > CAG-508 > HGM13634. The sequence goes on from CANQAB010000002.1 coordinate 17,163, forward strand.
TAATAAACTAGTAAAATATGCAGATTCTACTCCAACTGGGAAATGCGATAATGAAGTATTTTGTTTTTTAGATGAATTTGCAAATATAGGTCAAATTCCAGACTTTAATAAAAAAATATCAACTGTTAGAAGTCGAGGCATAGCATTAATACCAATTTTGCAGAGTTTAGGTCAATTAAAAAACAGATATCCTAATGGAATGGGCGAAGAAATTATACGGTAACTGTGATTTAAGAATTGATATGGGTACAACGGATGTTTTAACTGCACAATTTTTTTGTGATTTAACTGGTGTATCAACAGTAGAAACAACAGCAATTAGGAAATCTGCATCACTAGAAGGACAATTAACTGAATACGGACAAGCAAATATTTCAAGTATTCAAAGAAATTTGTTAAATAAAGACGAAATATTACGAATGCCTTCTTCAAAGTTGCTTGGAATCTTGCGTGGAAATCAAGCATTTATGCTTGATAAAGTAATCTACAAAGAACATCCTAATGCTAAAAAATTAAAAGATAGTCCTATTACTGAATATAAACCTAATATTAGTAAAAATAGTTTATCAAAATCCAAGTCTACTAAAACAATTAAAAACTCTCCAATGAATAGTATTCAAAATGAGTTTGATAATTTTTAATTCTATATTATAATAACACTTATCAATAATAAGTGTTTTTCTATAATTAAATTAATACTTTATACTTTATAATTTATATTATAGTTTTATAAAAAAATAGCAAAAAATTGTAACGAAATTAAAATTAAAGAGTATTACTTATGAACGAAGGTAAGTGAAAATTATGAATGTTAATTTCGAAGAAATATATTGTAAGTATTATATAAGCATTTATAGGTATCTTTTTTCTATTACAAAAAAAGAAGATATTGCTGAAGAAATTGCTCAAGAAACGTTTTTTAAAGCTATGAAAAATATTGATAAATATGATTCAAGTAAAAAAATGTTTACTTGGCTTTGCGAAATAGCTAAAAATACTTATTTTTCTGAATTTAGGAAAAGTAAAAGGCTCCGAGAAATAAATGAAATGGACTTTCAAATGGATGAAGAGTCGAGTATCATTGATAAAATAATTGATACCGATAATAAAATAGAAATATTAAATGCCGTACATCGATTGGAAGAACCTTATAAAGAATTATTTACATTAAGAGTATATGGAGAATTAACATTTAAACAAATTGGAGAAATATTTCATAAAAGCGAAGATTGGGCAAGAGTTACTTATTATCGTTCAAAATTGAAAATAAAGGAGTATATGAATGAAAACAAACTGTAATATTATAAAAGATTTACTGCCATTATATATTGATGAAATTGCTTCAAAAGAAACAATAAAATTAGTAGATGAACATTTAGCAGAATGCAAAAATTGCAAAGAAGCTCTTGGAAATATGAAAGAAGAAATCAGGGTCTCAAGTATAGATGAAAAGAATGCAATTAAAAACTTTTTTAAAAAGATAAAAAGAAAAAAAAGAATTGCAATCACCTTATCCATTATAATCACTTTAATTTTGGTAATAGGCGGAGTGAATTTATTGAATAGAAAAGATTTTATAAGGAACTATGAAGAAAATTTAATTACAGTTGAAGAACAAGATGATGGAGGACTTATTGCTAACATCAATGCTACTGATTATACTGATCTTCACTTTATATTAGAACAAAATATTGATGACTCTGTTGATATTTATATCACATTATTTCAGTCTTTCAAAGATAAATTATTTCCAGCAGAAGAACCATTCAAATCCATTTCAGTTTCTTCAAAATGTTGGGGACGTTTTATAGATGAAAATATAGAATTTAGTGAAATTTTGGAGAATAATATGTGGAAAATCATTTTTCATCCAAAAAATGATATAAAAATTGCAAATATTTATTATTTAGAAACAAATGAAAAATATAAAACAATTGCATATAGCAATGAAACATGCGACCCAGCCTTTGATATGATTAGAGTTTGGAAAAATAACAATTTGCCTTTTGTTTTTTTGGGATACTGGAGTCCTAGTCAAATTTCTACAATTGATATAGAGCAAGCCCAAGAACTTGCGGATGAAAAAACAATGAAAAAAGCTACTGTGAACCGCGAGGATGTTTATCCTAATACAGAGCTTAGTCCTATGTTAGACATTATTAATATTTTAAATAGCATAAACTTTAAAGATGAAACTTGCAATGAAGCAGCAGATTATTATATCAAAATAAATACTCCAGAAAAAGGAAATGTTTTTACATATGGACTTGAAATAACTGATAGTGGTTACCATATTACTGCTGTAATCGATGGAAAAGCCAAAGAAGCTGTCTTGTCATCAGATTACCAAAACTGGATTGATGATGTTATTCATTATTATTTCAATAAATAACAAATGTCTATCATATTATAGAAAAACAAAAATCCTATTTAAATAGTGCAATATAACAAGTAATATTATAAATAAACATTTATTACACTTACCTTTTTAGGTAAGTGCTTTTTTATTGGAGGTGAAATTGTGGAAGATTTAAAAGAACTTCTTCGTAGTAAAGAAGAAAAAAGAATCTTAACAGGCAAAATTAGTGGAATAGAAGATGAATATTATAAATTAAAAGGAAAATATATCCCCTGTGCGATTATTTGGTACAACGAAATTAAAGTTTTAATTCCTAGCACTCATCTAGGTATAAGTAAAATAAATAAATCTATGATAAGAGGTATGCTAGGATCCGAAATAGACTTTATTGTAATAGATATTGATACTACCTCTAATATTGCAATCGCTAGTAGAAAAGATGCTATGGAATTACGCTCTAAATTAAAATTACCTAAATTAAAAGTAAATGATTCTGTAATTGTCAGAATACTAGCAGTTGGTGTAAAGCATATTATCGTAGAATTATATGGTAAAGAAATTATTATAAAAGCAGACGAATTACAACACACATATATTCTTAATTGCAAAGATTATTATTCTCCAGGAGATCATCTAAAAGTAAGAATAAAAAATATTGATATTGAAAAAGATGTATTTGAATTATCTGCCAAAGATTGTCTTACAAACCCTTTTAATGCTATAAGAAAATACATCACAGAAAATGGTGAATATACTGGAAAAGTTGTTGCTTTTCCTAAGAAAAATAGTGGAATTGTGGTACAATTAGATGCTTCAAATGTTACTTGCTTAGCGAGAGTCCCTGCAAGATTCAATAAATATCCACATTATTTAGATAATGTACTCGTTAAAGTAACTGAAATTAAGGAAAATAAAAAACTAATCTATGCTTATTTAATGAGAATTTTTTAGGAGGTTTGTTATGATAGATAAATTAAAAGTTATAAACTTTTTGCAAGACGTTGGTTGTGCAAAATTAGAACATCTACAGGTATTATTCGATGCAAGTGAAAAAGAAAATTTTAATAATATTTTAAATAGCAATTTTGTTAGTAAAAAAGAAAATATATTCATTCATAATAACAGTAAGATAAATGAAAAAATGCTTACTGCACTAGATATATTATGCAAGTATAAGAAAAGATTAAAATGTTATTATATAGGCTATGAGCCAATATATATAACATTCTTAACAAAAGATAATACGATGTATCACATTATCGTTGCAGACAAATCTAATGAGAAAGGAATTGTAAAACAAGTAAATAATCTATCTTGTTTACCTGAAGCTGATAAATACATTTTGGCTTTTGAAGATGAAGAACAGTTAAACAATATTAAATGTGAAAAACCTTTTTTATATTGTATTTATCCTAATCTAAAAATTATAAATCACTAATTCTTTCAACAAAATTCCACTTTTTAATAGAATATATTTAATTCATACTATAATCTAAGCAATTAAACATTATATTATGTTTAAAATTTATTTAAGAAAGAAGGAATTTTTATGGACGAAAAAGTAAGAGAGGTGCAACTTTGGTTGGTAAACAATTATGGATTTGATTTGGATGTAGATGGCTTTACTGGAAGAAAAACCGTTACTGCTTTAATTAAAGCTTTACAAGTAGAATTAGGATATTCTTCTAGTGAAATTGATGGTTCTTTTGGTCCTGGAACTGTTAGCCGTTTTGATTCAAGATTTCCTAACGGTCTTAATGTTGAAACATCGCCAACTACTCAAAGTACTAAAAACATAATCTACATTTTAAGAGGTGGTATGTATTGTAGAGGAATTAATGGTGGCGATATTGACACAAACGATGCATACAAATTCGACACAGCTTTATCTAAAGGTTCAACTAAGAAAAATTTAATCTATTTAGCTCAATATTTATTATATTTAAATGGATTTGACCCTAATGGTTTTGATGGAAGTTTTGGAAATGGTGCAACAACAGCTGTTAAAAATTTTCAAACATTAATGCATTTAACTGTTGACGGTAGCATTGAACCTCAAACTTGGTTTGCATTAGCAGTAAGTTGTGGTGATCAATCTAGAAGTGCCAACTCTTGAACCAGGTGAATCTGTTTCTATTGGCAATAATAATTCAGGAGTTGCTTCTTTTTACCTCACTCTCACAAATAGTATACCAATTTTGGATAATAAAAAACTTACAATGAGTGCTACATTATTTTATTGCAAAATCTTTATGTTTTATTGATTTTGTCATATTTCCATATCATTATAATATTACGATTTTGTAGTTCTATCTGTGCTACTCTTACTTTAGAGAAATTTTAAAATATAATAAATTAGTTCTTTAATATTTAAATAATTATACTAGGTCTCTTAATAACCTAGTATAATTTTATTTTATTTAATATTGTATATATTACAGTTTTTGTATTTGGTTTACTATCCGATTCAAATGAAAAATAATTTTTAAGTCTTTTACTATCGCAATCATAATACATACTAGTAGTAGCCAAATTTATATTACACTTTACATTATGAACTGTCGTATTATATTTTCTTGCTATTATTGGATATAAATCTTTTTTAAGATTGATTATATCTTCTTCTTTATTATTAGCAATTATCTCAATACCTTCAATAATGTATTTAGTTCCTTTGTGAGAAAAATTATAATGAAGGTATCTCATTTCATTTAATATTGCATCTCTATATAATATTTTATTTTTTTCCTCAACAACTAAACTTATACGATGTACTATTTCATTAAATTCCATAGATTTTGTTATAAAAGACTCTACCAAACTAATTTTTTTAAATTCTTCAATATTATTTAGTACTCCTGATATTATAATTATAGAATTTTCATACTTTTTTCTCATACTATCTTGTATATTTTTCACAATCTCAAGACCGTTCATGGTAGGTAAATTATAATCTAGCAATACTAAGTCTATCTTTTTATTATTATTCAAAAAGTTTAATGTTTCTTTTCCATCTGTTGTTATAGCAACAATTTTTATATTTTCGTTAATATCATTAATCGCATTAACCAATACTCTACTAAAATAAATATCATCATCAGCAACTAGTATATTAATCATTTCAACTCCCCTATTATTAGATAATAGAAATAAGTAAAAAAGTTTCACTTTTCTTTCATTTTTATCTTTTTTTATCTTTTTTTATCTTTTTAATTCTTTTTCAAAAATACTATTATAATATATCTATCACAATAAGATAAATTCTTATTGTAGTACTTTTTAAATAGAGTTAGACTAGAATTCAACGGTATGGAGGTATTTTATGAAAAATCTGAGAAAACACAGTAAGCGGTTAATTGCTTTAGCAATGACATTTATTCTTGTACTATCAATGGGAACTATTTCAGCTTTCGCAGCTGAAAACAGGCCTAAAGATGGTAATGTTTCGCCTTGTACAGTAATTCCCTCTTTTGGAAATCAAACTTGTACAGCATATGTGTATTCACCAGTTTCTGACAAATTTGTTGTTAGAGCTAACCAAACTATTAGCATAACAATAAATATCGTTTCCAAGTCTAGCGACGCTCTTGGTTTTTTTTATCAGCTTGTAAAAGATAGCGAATCTGTTAATTCAGAAAAAGTTAATCAAAGTGGTTCAACCACTTTGCACATAACTCTTGAAGAGGGAGGAACATATTATTTCCTCTTTGGATGTATGAGAGGTTCGTACACATTTAATTACACAATAACAATCTAAACATTTAATGTCTCTAATCTAACTCTATAAAAAAGGATGGTTGACTTATATTTAAGTCAACCATTTTTTATAATTATGTAACTTTCTTTAAAAAGAATTCTTCATAGCCCTCTATTCTTCCTTTTATAACATCTGAGAACATTTTTGAATTAATATTATAACTAATATTAATTAAATTACCTTCTACTATTTCCATTGCACTGGCAGTGATAAATCTTTTGTTTTGTTCATCCCAAATTTGTATACTTGCAGATTTTAAATTTGATATGTCATCGTTTCCTTCATTTTTTATTTTTAAAAGTAATTGTACATTACTTAACTCTGCAGATATAATCTTGAAATGATTATTGTTCGTTTCTTGATTAATTTCTATGTATTTCCATGTTTGCCTATTTCTAAATTCTTCCTTAATATCAATTTCAAAATTCCAAGTTCCTTTTATCTCTTTTACTTTATTTTTATTGTTTTTTAAAATTACGTCTTCTAATTGAATGTAAATTTTTTTGCTATTAGGAAATTTTTCTGTTTCTAGATCACGATATAAATTTATTGTGTTTTTTATATGATTACTATTCACTTTTTCATACATTGACTTGTATCCTGTCGTATAAGCTTTTGTCTCAATATCTTTTTCTGTTATATCTTGATTATATACTACCATCCCTTCATTTATTATTGTTGGTTTTTTTTCAAAAGTTTTTCTATCTACTTTTTTAGATAAAAAGTCATTAGAATCACTATCGACAATAACATTTCTATATAGAATATTATTCTTGTCATCCTTTACTAAAATTTTAGAATTAGCTGATGTAATTGGTTCATTGTATAAATAATCCAGTTCTATTTGAATATTAAAATCGTCTACTAATATTGAATCAACTTTTATAGACAAATTATCTATTGTTTGATACTGCATATCTAATTGTTGAATATATTCATTATTCTCAATTGAATATTGATTATTATTATTGTTATTGAATATGCCTAATTTTTTAGTTGCGAAAGCAATTCCACCAATTGCAGAAATACTAACAATAACTGCAGCAATTTTTTTAACTAATTCATTTAATATAAAATGTTTTTTTTGAAATTTTAAAATATTTCTTATTCTACTTTCAAAGTCAGCTGGTTCTTTTATCTTTTTTCTTACAATATCTGATATATATTTATCTATATTATCCATTTTTTATTCCTCCTTCACATTCGTTCTTTATTTTATTCTTAGCCCTATAAAGCCTGCTTTTAACAGTATTATCACTTATCTTTAGTATTTGGCTAATTTCCTTAAAAGTAAATTGTTCAGAATAGTACAATATAATAATAATCCTTTCCTCATAATTTAAGTTACTTAATAATTGATAAAAATTCATATCACTTTCTATATCGTCTATATTATTCTCATATAATTTATTTTCACAGTCGTTTAAGTTATCTTCAATACTAACTATTTTTCTTCTATTTTTTTTCATATAATAATGATTACAATTATTTATTAATATCCTGATTATCCATGATTTAAACTTACTCGGATCTTTTAATTTTTTTATATTTTTAAAAGTTTGTATCATTGTATCTTGTATAATATCATCTATTTCATCATCACTAGTTATACGCATTTTGCAAATTTTATATAAGTCATTTCTAATTTCTAGTATTAATTGCGTATATGCATCAGCATCTCCATTCTTTGATCTTAATACTAATTCTTCCATTTTCATCTTCCTTTGCCAAATTTATTTTATCATCTACTAATTAGATGATATATAATGTTAAAAAAGTTTCACTATATAATTATTTTTTATAACATATATTATATTTTAAGGGTAAAAAAAAGTCTATCCCTTTTATAGAGATAGACTTTTTAATATTTATGCTGCCTTCCCCACAGCATAATGTACGTTAAAATTTTCATCAAAAAAATTTTTATAATTATTGATACACTTTAAATTAAAATTATATCCTAATGGAATTAGATCACTAAATACCCTTCTTGTAATATAATCAATATTTTCGTTAGAATAAGGTACTCTATACACAAATGTTATGTTTTTAATATCTGTTTTTTCAATTTCTTTTAGCATCACATAAGAATTTGTAATGTTTTGAAATGCTATCATTGGTTCATTTCTTGTTGCTTTAATAAGAGTTCCTAAAATAAAATTATCTGTAATAATCAAATCTGTAGTTTTCTCATTAATATTATTTTTCATAATATAGCTTCTAGCTGCAGTACCATTAATTTTATCCTTGCTTGAAAACCATATATCTAAATTATTATTAAATGTTTTATCTAAATGAATTGATAATCCTTGTATATACCCATTTTCATCAAACACAGGAACAAAAAAGCCATTACTTCTAGCAAAAGTCCATTTAAAATCTGGTTCTTGGTAAAATCCTGGTATTCCTGCCAGGTTATACTCTCTTGATAACGCTTTACATATTAGCCTTCTTTTTATTTCTTTTTTAGGAACACTTCTATATAATCCATTATTTATTGTACTATTTAACATTCCAGTATTTCTTAGATAACTTCTATGTGTTCTTTCTAGTCCTATCATATTCAAAAATGCTCTATATACTTTATCTCTTATTTCAATATCTGCCAATAAATTTATTGGGCTGATTTGAATTTTTGATCTATCTAGTGAAAAACATTCTCTTTCTAGTAATTTCTTATATGCCTTTTTAGAGTCTATTCCTTTAACCTTTGCATATAATCCTACTGAATAACCACCCTTACCACATCGTGAACAACAATATTTATTATTATTAATATTAAGACTTAAGGTAGGAATTTTAGTATTTTTATTGTAACCACAAAAAGGGCATATTGCCTTTGCTTCTTGTCCTTTTGTTTCTACTATTTCTAAACATAAATGAAATGCTACATTTAAAATATTAATGTGTTTTTGTACTTCAATATAATCTAAATTTTGCATCTTTTATTTCCTTTCTATGCTGCAAGTTCCATTCGAGGTAACTCACATTTTTCTATTTTCTCTATGAATTGATTAGCACATTTTTGAATTTTATTTCCTAATTTGATTACAATTTTAGGATCACCTTTTGCCCATTGTGTAATATAATTAAAACTACAAATTGATGTATCTAGCCCAAAATAGTCTGCTACACAAAAAGCAATAGATTCAACAAATACTTCTGATAAATTTCTATCCTTTTTATAATCAAAATCGTCATATAAGGAATGTGCCATTTCGTGTAATAATACAGATGTCTTTTCATTAATACTTAATCCCTTCTTTAGTGCAATCTTCTTACCTACTGGGCTATAATAACCCTTTATAGAGCCATACATTGTTTCTTCAACTATTGGAACTTGGCTAATATTTTCTAGCTTTTTATATAATTCCAACATATTATCACCATTAATTGGTTTTGTTTCTAATGGAATATCTTCTCCAGTAGTTTGTGAAATATCATATACATATACCCATCTATACCAGTTATAGTTATAGCTCTCTTCAGTTTCAACTTCTTCGCCATCTACTATTTTTTTAACTTTCTTTGTATATTTTTGTGGTATAGGAGCTAATATATAAATCGGTTTTGCACCTTGAATGACCTCTCTTTTCATTTTTTTAGTCCATTTAGACTTCCCAGCAACTTGTGTCGCCTCAGGAAATTGTGAAAAAATTAAAACGAGGTTACCAAAACTGTAACCCCTAAAATTTTTTCTAAACTTCAAAAACTTTTTATATTCTCCTCTATCTACTATCGTTTGAACGTTATTAACAATTTTGTCGTAAATTTCCTGCATTTTATTTTTTTTACTATTTGTTTTATTCCCTTTCATTTTTAACCTCCTTAAAATTTTAAGCAACTAGCTGTTTTAAATCATATTTAACTACCTTTGTTTTATATTTTTCTTTTTGATCCATAAAGTTTCTATATTGTACCCATTTTTCAATAAATTTTTTCTGCTCTTTTGAGAAATTTGTATTATGATGTGCTAATTCTTTTTGACGTACTCTCCCATTATTAAATTCAAGAGTAATAAGGGATTTTGACATATTGCTTTTTTCTCTAACAAAATATATTTCAGTTTCTTTATTCTTGTATGGTTCTACATATCTATAACCTACACAATTTTCTTGTTGTTTACCTTCTTCTTTCATTTCTTCAAGACTAGGCGCTGGAAATATAATATATTTACCATCATCATAAGTATATTTTGATAGTTCTAAATATCTTATATAAATTCCGAATTTTGAATTAATATCTTCTACAATTTTAAGTTTTTTCATTAATTTATCGTGTGTAGTCTTTAATTGTTTTGGAAATAATTCATCTTTGCTTCTCATTTTATAACCTAATTTCTCTAATATTTCTAAATAATCATTATAGATGGCTATATTTTTCACGCCCTTTTCATAAGCTAAAAATTTTCTTAAAGACATAAACCTACATATATTTTTTAATGTTTTAAATTCAAATCTATATTTATCTAAAATTTCCTTATTTCTTAAATATCCTTGTTTTTTCATAAAAACTAAATAATTAAAATCATACATTTTATAATTGTTTATTAATTCCATATTAGGCTCTTGTAATAACTTTAAAAGCTTATATTCTTCATAATCTATGTTGTTTTGTATCATAAAATTTTTAAATGACTTTGAAACTCCAAAACGTTTAGCAAAGCAACCTTTTTTATTAAAAAATTTAGCATATAGTGATAATTTTTTTAATCCCATTTTCCATAAAAGTTCAAAGCTAGCATAAGATGCAAATTGAAATACTTCAAAATCGTTATAATATGGATATTCTTTTTTAAATTCCTTTATAGGCGCATATTCATAAACTGTATTTTTAAATAATTTGTTCTTATTATGAGGATATATTGGCATATCATTTAAAGTTCTTTTTCCAGTATAAATATGCCATTTTTTAATTTTTCTGTTATGGTACACTTTCATATTCCACATTGCAAATGATAATGAATTATTAATTACCATACCAACATTTGGAATAAATCTTCCATATTCTTGTGAATGATGTTTAAATTTTCTTGTTTTTGCATCATATTTAGATTCAATTTCAAAAATCCTTAAAATTATTTGATTATCAACTTTAACATAAAAAGCAACATCTATTAACCTGGTATAATTTTTTTTATTATTATTAACTATATTATATGTATTGCCACAAAAATCACATTTTTTTAGTTTGTAATTTACTTGATTGCTATCTGTATCACTATATTTTCCGCAATGAGTACAATAGCATCTTTTTCCATATTGTAAAAGAATATTATGTGATTTTGTATGTTTATTTATAAACTTTTGCCAATGTTTAGGTTTTTTAGTTTGATCAACCTGCCTCATAAGTTCATCTAATTCTTTTTTATTCATTAAATTCACCCCCAAACAAAGACATCTGTTGCTCCTGTTCCTTTTGTTTCATACATTCTTTTGCTTTTTCCATTGAAATTACTTTATTCGTTTTATTATCTATAGAAGTATTAGATTTTTGTGATAATTGATTGCCTTTTTTTGAAATTTTAAGGAAACTGTTAGGAAAAGAAAAATACATAACTGCCCAAGCAAAAACCACTTCATTTGTAACATAATTCCATCCATTATGAAGATGACTCCTTCCTTTTTTCGTTATAAATTCTTCCATTTCATCAACACTTTTTTCCTCGTTTAAATATTTTTCTTGCATATCGTCTCTTGTTAGTAGATATTCTACTGTTTCAATTAAGGCAGGATTCGTTTTGTCTTTTATCTGTTCTTTTAATCTATCAAAACCGTTCATTTTATTATCCTTTCTAAACAACCATCTTAAATCTCGTAAATAGGTCGTTTTCTTTTAAATTTTTATCCATATATTCTTTGTAGTTATCAATACCGTATTTTTCTATCTTTATATCTCGCTCTATTTTGATTTTTTCTAATAATTGTGGAATTTCTTCAAATGTAAAAAAATAAGAGATAAGATTACCTCTTTTGATAACCTTATCTCCCTTATAATCTTTAAACACATTGAATCTATAATGGTATTTCTTTTTTCCTGGATGATCAGCAATTCTAATACCACAACATACTCCATAATCAAGTTTTAGATAAATAGAACTTGTAGAATGTGAATTATAACGATGAACGATAAAATTCATATCTAGTAATTTGGGTACTAGAATATTTACTATATCAGTTCCATTCATACATCTAAGCTACCTTTGTCAACGTTTCATTTGTCTGTAAATATTTTGCTTTATCAATTTTTTGTTCAATCGTTCTTAGTATTGATTTTATCATTTCTACTCTGTACTCTGGTATGTTAATTTCAGAAACTCTTGCAATCTTATTGCCATAAGCAGTAGGTGCAATTACAATATCACCTACTTGCAGATTAATTGCAGTATAATAACTATATGTTTTGCCGCAAAAAGTTTTAGGATTATATTCATCCTCGTATTTTACACTTATAATATTCGTTTCCATACTTCTTTCCTTTCTATTCTATAATTTTTTATAATATCTATCATTCCTTTTTTATATGTTATTTTTTCATATTTTATCTCAAAATGGTAAATCATCGCCATTATCAAAACTTTCATTAATATTTTCTTCTACGTTTTGATTTGAGGTTCCTACTGGTCTTGTTAAAATACTTGGATCAAGTTCTTCTCTTCTTTTTGAATCTATAAATTCTACTTCTTCAGCAATAATTTCTGTAATGTATTTTTTTGTTCCATCTTCTGTCTCCCAAAATCTGTTTTGAATATTACCAACAATTCCTACCTGCATTCCTTTATTCAAATGTTTTGAAGCTGTTTCTGCTAATTTATTCCATACAACGATATTGAAAAAATCTGCTTTTCTTTCTTCTCCCTCTTTAGCTATTCTTCTATTTACCGCTAGCGTAAATGAGGCAACAGCCGTATTACTTGTTTGCGTGTATCTTAGCTCTACATCTTTTGTTAAACGTCCAATTAATATTACTTTGTTCATTTTTTTACCTACCTTCCTTAAATTTCCCATCTATAATTAAATTCTTTTGTATACTCTTTTAGTTTATCTATATTAATTAAACAATAATCTATCGTCTCATTTTTAGTAGCATATGGATTACATTGAATTCTTGAGTATATTTCCTCAATAACTCCAAGTCTTACTAAAAATTTAGTTATACCTGAATTTTCTGAATAATTTTTTATTGTAGCTGTGTCTGGCTCATACATATAATCATTCATATTTACAGTTACTACTGTGATATCCTCTTCATCTTCGTTTTTAATGCTAATTGCCATTGATTGCTTATTATATAAATAATTACTTACATTAAAATAACAATCTTCATAATTTTTATATTTAAAAGTTTTATATTTCATATTATTTTACCTTCCTTTCTTACTTCTCTTTCCTTACCGTAATAAATTTCATAACTTCATCGCTTATTCTATATATTCTTTCTAGTTCTGTAATGGTTTCACATCTGGTTTCAAATTCAAAGATATAATAATATCCTTCTTTTTGCTTATTTATTTCATAGGCAAGTTTTCTCTTTCCTAAATCTTGCGTCTCGGTGAGATTACTTTTTTCATTTAAAAAAGTAGTGATTTTGTCTACTACTTCTTTCCTTTTTTCATCTGAAACTAGAGAACTTAATATTATAATTGATTCATATTTATTCACTATATTTTCCTTCCTTTCCTTTAAGCTGCTATTCCAAAGATTCTACGTTTATTTTCTTTGACAGCTTTTTGTTTTAATTTTCTTTGATTACAATAATATTGCTCTAAAAGTTCATCTTTGTATTGATTTACTTTCTTTTCTTGTTTTGACAACTTAAACATATTAGCATATCTGTTAAATTCTCTCCTTTTAAGTGATACTAATTTGTTTCTTTTATTTCCAACAATAATAAATGTTCCTAGAATTATAGAATCTCTATAAAATCTATTTACTTCCTCTATATTAGAGTTCTTACTTGCTATTAACAAAGTATTTTCTCCTAACCTAATTTTCCTTAAATCATCTCCAATTAATGATTTAATAAATTTGATACTTGCAGGAATTCTAACCTTTTGTGCTTCTTTTCCTGGCATAACTAATAATACTTTAATTTTCATATGTATTTTCCTTCCTTTTTATAAAATGAGAAGGTAGCTTTCCCACCTTCAATTAAGCAGCTTGTAGTAGACTTTCATTTTGTACAACATCTTCTGTGATTTGTAATTCTGCACCTTTATTAACTTTTGCAATAAGAATTTGTGTGTCTTTTGAATATTGATTTAAAAAATCGTAATCAGCGCAACTTTCGCTATCATCAATAAATAATGGCAAATTTACTCCTGATACCTTGTTTAACATATTACTTAATTCAAGTGCAGTAGCAATCGTTTCTGATTTTGAAAGATTTTTAAACTCATTACCGTTATATGTAATAATAAAATCATCTTTTAGCTCTCCACTTTCCTTTAAAACAGAATAATACTTTATTCTAACATCTTTTAAGTGTTCAGTTGCTACTTTCATTTTTTCTTCGATATAATTAATATACAATTTTTGTATTATCTTAATTGCCCTTTCTATATTATTGATGTTTTTATAATGCTGACTAATCATATTTTCATAAGATTCAATATCTTTTTTTGCATCTTCAATATTCTTAGTTTTAAAGTCGATAGAACTATTAAACTTTTCTATTTCAGATTTTTCCTGTTCTAACCTTTTTATTTGCAAGTCAACTTCTGTCATACGATTTTTGATTTGCGTATTATCCTTTATTGCATATAGTTTACACTTTTCTGTATTTAGTTTAGTTTTTAATTCTAATACATCTTTTTCAAGATCTATCTTTTCATAATACGCTTTTTCCAAATCATCTCTCATTTTTGTAATAGTTTTATTCCTTGCATCGTCTTTTATTTCTTGCTCGCACGTTGGGCAATAACTTTTTATACTATTTTTTACTACTAAATACTTCTTTTTACCTTCAGACATTTCATTAGACAACTTCCTTATATTTGTTTCCATTTGAATTAGTTCTTTTTCTAATGAATTAACCGTTTCTAATTGTCTATCCCTATCAGAACGATTATTTTCAGAATTTAAAAAAGAAAGTTCTTGCATTGCCAAAGTTAATTCTTCGTTCTTTTCAAACTGTTTCTTTTCTTCTAACTCTGTATTTACGATACTTTCCGCATATTCTATTTTACCTCTTAAATTTTTAATTCTATCTTCATTAAGTTTCTTATCTGCTCTTAAATCTGACATATATTGTGTTATATCTTCTGGAACTCCTTCTAAAATTTTCTTTTCCTCATCATCTAATTTTTCATAGACAAGATGAATATCAATTTGAGGTAAATACCTATCTAATAGTTCTTTTTGTTCTGCAGGTTTTTTACTTGTAAAATAGTTTGGATTTAAAATTGATAGAAATAATTTTTTATCACTATAAAAAGAAACTAAGTCCTCTTGTTTTACTTCTTTGTTGTCTATTAGAATAAAATTTTTAGTATTATTATATTTATTCTTACTTCTAACTAAAGTATGTTTCTTTCCATTATTATCAATAAAATTTATTTCTACATAACAATTCTCTGCTTTACTATTTCCAAGCCATACACGTTCATCACCGGTTAAATTACTTCCTAAAAAAGCCCATATAATTGCATATAACACATTTGTTTTACCACTTGTGTTTTTTCCTGTGATATACGAGATAGGATATAGGTCTGTTTTAAATTCTTTTTCAAATTTCCTAAATCCTACTGTTTTAATGTTTTTTATTACCATTCTTTTTAACCTCCTCATTACTTTTTCTAATATATTCCTCGTCAAACCAATCGTCTGTCCCATCATCAAACTTTATATTATAATCCTTAAAATGTGGATCTCTACAAATAACGATTCCTTTTTTTTCATAATAAAATCTTCCATTCTTCTTTCCAATTCCTTTATAAACAATAACCTTTTCACCATTTTTAAATTTACTAAACATTTTTTTCCTTAAATATTGACATTTATATTTAAAATAAATATAATGTCTATAATAATTTTGTTTATGTAGCAGTTTTTTCATTTTTTTCTTATGCTGCTACATTTTTTTTGTGTTTTTCAATAAATTTAATATCTGTGGTAAAGGTTTTATCTCCAGCTTTTGAAAGATTTAATTCTACTACTGTTCCAAGTTCACATTCTTCAAGTTCTTTTTTGAAACCTGGTGGAACTATTACATCAACTGGCTCATCATTATTATTTACAAAGTTTCCAACGGTATATTCTGTAGGTTTTCCATCTTTTAAAATGTTGGTTTTGCTAGTTCCAATTAAAACATAATAATTTTCGAACTCGTCCATATTTGATGCTGATTTTTCCTCTATTTTATTTGTATTTTCTTTATTATCTTTTGAACTTTCATTTGATAACTTTGTATTAACTTTAGTTTCTTTTTTACCTTTTGTTGTATCGGTGCTTTGCTTTTTGATATCTTCTTTTATTACTTTTATTTTCTCTTTAGGTTTAACTACTTTTTCCTTATTTTCTGTTGGTACAGTTATTTGATTTGTTTGGGGAATTTCTTGAGAAATAATTCCTTCGTTTTTATAAATATCAAGAACATAATTGTTAAATGTTTTTCCAACTCTATTTAATTGCTCTTCCTGATTAAGTGTTAATACATAATCTCCAATAATAGATTTCCCTTGTATTTTTTGTAAAGTAATATAATCTGAAATTCTATCGATTGAAGTTTGTCCAGTGATTTTCATTATGAAAATTCTATCTGTTGAAACGCCTGGAATTAAAAATTTTAAAGTTCCTTCTCTATTACACGCTGGCCTACTTGTTCCATTAAAGGCTCTATACTGGCAATCTTCTTTGCATTCTATTGATTTCCAACCATTTTTTGTTTTTTCTTTTGCTTGAATGCTCTCTTCTAGACAATAACAAACGTTTCCGCCTTGATTATATCTAGCAAACCTTATAGAAAAAGGATTCTCGTCAAAAAATCTTATATTAATTTTTTTCTGTTGTGGGTATTTTTCATTAAATTTATTAAGTAAAAACTGCATATTACTATTTTTACTCTTGACTATAAAATAACCCAACTCTTTTACTCTCTTTCCTTCTTGTTTTTCTCCATGCTGAAGCTTCCCAGCAATTGGATAGTTTTTTCTTACTTTTTCCATTTTTTCCTTCCTTTCTTATGCAGCAACCAATTCTTGCATACGATAACTATTTGCCTTAATTTTTGCCTGATCTATTGTGTAAATTGGATATAACATATTTTTATATGCGAAAATACCAACTTGCTTTTTAATAATTCCTAACTCTATAAGCTGTGGTATTAATGTAGGTTTAAAACGACAATTTACAATAATTTCATTATTAGCAAGTATTCTTTTATTCTGATTCAAAGTAATATCTGCTAAATGTGCAATTTGATTTACATTGGTATCATATCCAAATAAACTCAGTTGTAGGTTTCCATTTTTGTACCTTGAACTATGTATAAAACAACCTTCAAATAAAGTTTCATACATTTCAAAACTAAAACCATTTCCCATTTTAATAATCTCCTTCCATTGATATTGTGTAAAAAGATTTTTTTTGATACTTCCTCCTTTCTTTAAATTTTGGGTATAAAAAAAGAAAGTATTTGTTAGAAGTTGGGATACCTCTTTAGGGGCGAGAGGTGTTCTAACATTTACTTTCTAATTTTAAAGCACAATAAATAACCTATGTATTTATTGTGAAAATACCCAATATATGCTACATTTTTTAAAATGTAGATGTGCTACTGCTAACTAAAATTTTAGCAGCTATGCTCCAGAAATAAATTTCTGAAGATAGTTATAGTAAAAACTATAACATTATCTTTATACACAATTTAATTATAAATTTTAAAAAAAGTTTTTTCAATAAGTACGCTTTAAAAATTTTTTTGCTTAATTTTTATCCACTTTTAAGCATTTTTCGTATGGAAAAAAATTTTTTGTTGAACGTTCCCTTTTATAATTTTATTATATAAAATTATTCTAGGAGGTGATTTACATATGAAAAAAGAAAAATTAATTGCATTTATGTTTGATCAATTAGAAAACGAAGGTGCTTTCAAATTAAAGAAAAGTAAAGAGTACATTCAATATTCTAAAGAGCAACAAAAAAGAGGGATAGAATTTTATGATTTTATTAAGGATAATATATTCCCTGAAGAACTTAGTGAAAAAGCAAGAAAGCTTGCTGAAGAATATGTAAATTCTTGTCAAGATACATTTTATTGTGAGTTTAAAGTATATTATCATCAAGGATTTTTAGATGGAATAAACTTTGCATCTAAATAAAATACTATTACTCTATATGTTATGTATAGAGTAATTTAAAAACAAAAAATATATGTAACATAACTACACTTATGATACATATAACTTAAAATTTGATATAAAAACAATAATTATATGTAACATAATTGTATAAATTAAGATTTTATATATGTAACATAATTGAAAGAAGGTTTAAAAAATGATTGAAGAATTTGAAAAATATTTAATTGAATTAAAATTAAGTCAGAATACATATAGTTCATACACATCTGATTTAAAACAATACATAGAATATTATGAAGATAGTTATGGAGAAAAATTGACTAAATTAACTGGATCAGATATTCAAACATACATATCTTATCTAAAAAATAGAAAAAATTTAAAGCCTACCTCTATTAATCGTAAAATAACTGCATTAAAAACATATAATGGCTTTCTTGTTCATAATAAAATTCAAGATAATATTGTTATAAACAAAAGAGATTATATAAAAATCCAACCTTCATTTGATAGAGAGGACGTGCCAGATGAGAAACAAATAAATTTATTAAGGCATTCTGCATCTATTAGTTTAAGGGATTATTGTGTCATTGTAATTGCTGCTTATGGGGGCTTAAGAGAAACTGAAATTGTAAATATAAAGTTAATTCATATTCATTTAGAGGAACGATTTATTGAAATCTTTGGAAAAGGTAATAAATATAGAACAGTTATAATAAATGACATTATGTTTAAAGCTATTGAAGAATATTTAGAAGAAAGAAAAAAATTAAATATTAATGGTCCATACCTATTTGCTGGCAAAAAAACTAACTTTTATCAAGGAAAGCCTTTAAATAGGAATTTTGTTAATAGAATTTTAGATAAATATTGTAAATTAGTAAATTTAAACAATATTCACCCTCATTCTTTAAGAAGTTATTTCTGTACAAGAGCCTCTAAAGCAGGCTATACTTTATTACAAATCGCATCGCAAGCAGGTCATAGCAGTATAAATACCACCAGAAGATATATTGGTAAAGACACAGAGAATCTTCATACATTATCTAATAAAATATAAAAAAAAGAAAGCAAGTGATTCACTTGCTCATACAAATTGTAATTTTCTTACTGTTGTATTATTTTTATTTGTCCATATATATTCTTCTCATTTGCATGTTTATTTTATTCATTTAGCATTTATTGTACTAACTGTTTTAATTCTTTATCATATATCTTTTCGTTAATATCTAAAATTTTTACAAATAACATTTCTTTATTCCTTAATACGTTATTCTTTTTAATTCTCCATATGGGATTATTTCTCAGCACTTTATATCAATCCTACTTTATAAATTACACAAAGTAATTATACAATAAAAGCAAGAAATTATCAAATAATCTCTTGCTTTTATTAACTGTAAATAGCATCTATGTTCGTTTTTTTGATGTGATTAGAAAAAAATATAAAACTTTCTATAACTATTTAGACTATGACAATTTCATTAGAAACTTATATAAAACCATATACTTTTCTATATTACTCTAAGGAAATGTTTTTTAATTAATTTTAAGTTAATAAATATCATATTATTGCTTAAAATACCTATATATGATTTTTATTATATAATTTAATTTTTATCCAAACTCATTTATTATAGAAATAATTATATTCGATATAACTACTTTTGGAGTTATATACATTGAATCTTGCTTATTATTAATTGAATTGGTAGCTTTAATAATGTTAGTTTTTATATTATTGATAGATTTATTGTACTTAAAAGCAATTACATTATAAACGTTTTTTTCTAAATTATCTAATAATTCTAAATTATTTGATTCGTATATATATGTTATTGCTTCTACTAAATACATAGATCCTTTATATTTAAAGTTATATCCTATTGATGTCATTTCTTTATAAATTTTTTCTTTTATCTCTTTCTTGTACTCTTCGTATTTAAGAGATTTTACAGCGTCAAGTATTTTTTTATATATCTCTTGTTGTTTTTCCCCCTTACTTATTACATTATAATATTCATAATTATTCTTTACATTATTAATAAGTTCATAATCCTCTGAAATTATTATTATATTTGGCTTTTTAATATTATTATATTGATTAATTTTGTTTATTACTTCTATGCCAGTAGAATCAGGTAACCTTAAATCTAAAAGTACTAGATTAATAATATTATTTTCTAATATATTTAAAGCTTCTTTTACAGTAGTACATATATACGTTGTTTGTATTTCATCAATTTTACTTATAACCGTATTTACAATTGTTTTTATATATTGAAAATTATCATCTAATATTAATGTTTTTATCATTTTTCCCCGCCTATCTCTATAAACCATTGTTCATAAATTCTGCAATTTCTTTTTCTACTTCTGCTTGTTTATTTTTTACGGTATATCCTTTTGCGGAAACCTGAACATCATCTTCTTTTACAATATTAGGAGTATATTCAATTTTTTTCTCTGAATAAAATTCTCCAACAATATCATTAATATTTCTTTCAATAAGTTTACTATTTTTATCAATCCATAGTTCTCTGTAAGAATTCTTACTATTTTGAAATTTGATTACATAATACTCTTTTCCTTCATATCTTTCATCTCTAATATTCATACTTAGTACTAATAAAGGATTTTCTCTGGCACTTAATGGTGTACTGGAATCAAAAACCTTCAGTATACCTTCTTTTGAAGTATAGTTATAATTTGTTGTAGAGTTTATAATAGTTTTAGTTTCTTCATATACTTCTGTTCTTTTATTAGAGTCTACCTCTCCATAATATGAGTATTCATAATTATTTAAGATTTCTCTATTTGTATTAATTTCATTATGTTGTTCTCTATATTTTCCATCTATATAATAAATATTTTCGCTAAAAGTATCTTCTGTATTATTCTCAAAATTGATATGTTTATCAGTTATTCCTATTTTAAAATTCTCTATATTACTAATTTCATTTAATTTATCATAAACAGAAGTTATAATATATTTATTATATTTATATTTAATTCCTAAAACAGTAAATACAATAACAAGTAATCCACCAATAAAACTTACTAAAGTTAATAATAAAGTCCTCATCTTTTTTCTATATTTTTTTAAACAGTCTATTTCTTCTTGTTCTAAAATGTTATCTTTTAATGTTTGCTTTTGATATTCTCTTTCCAACTCCCCTAAAAACTCTTTACAACTATGACATTCGCTAATATGCTTTTCTATAAATTCATTTACTTCTACACTTGTTAAATTCTTTATGTAATTTGGCAACAAATCTTTTATAATTATACATTCTTGTTTATTCATAATTTTTAAATTCCTCCTTAATTTTTATTTTACCTCTAAAAAATGTTACTCGTGCCCATTCCTCAGTTTTTCCTAGTATTCTACCTATATCTTTAAACGTAAGTTCACCTTTTAGTCTTAAATAAAATACTTCTTTTGTGTCTGAATCTAATTGATGTATTTGTTTATATACATCTATAATCTGGTCTTTAGAATATATATGGTCTATAATGTCTTTCTCTATATCAATCTCATCTATGCTATCTTCAATTGATACTATTTTTTTTCTTTTTTCTTTTTTTAAATAATTTTTCCACTGATTTTTAGCAATTTGGCAGAACCATACTCCGATACTACATTCATTTCTAAAACTATTTATTCCTTTGATAGCTCTATAAAAAGTTTCTTGAGTTAATTCTTCAGCAAGTTCTTTGTTATTTGTTAAAGAATATAAATAGTTAAATACTAACTTAGAATACTTTTTATAATTTTCTTCCATTTTTTCCTCCTTTCTATAATTTATGACCTCACTCTTTATAAAATCGTTACATTTTATTTGTTATTATAGGCAAAAAAATTTCTTCTAAATATATAAAGCATATCTATACTAAAATTGTAACCAATATTATTTAATATAGTTATAATTCACTATCTCTTTTTTATTCTTTTTTCTATAATAATACTGTTTTCACTTATTTATCTTTCATCTACTAATTAGATAATATATTTTACTAAAAAAGTTTCATTATTTATTTTTTTATTATATTTAAATAAAAAATCATATCCTACTTTTAGTAATAGACTATAAGGTATTTATAAAATTAATTTATATAGTTTAGTGCAACATTTAAAACTAAATATAAAGAATATAAAGAATTTTTGTTATCTTTTATTATTTTTTGTTATCTTTTTATTATTTTATGTAATATTTTGATATAAATAAATTAATAATAGTTTTTACTATTATTAGTTTTGAGAAAAAGCTTTATAGCTTTTTCAATGCAAGATTGGGCATCTTTTATTTAACAGGAGGTATCTCATGAAATTAAAAAAACGGATTTTTAGCATGTTACTGGCAACAGTAATGTGCATGACGATGGGAGTTTCTGTTTCTGCAGCTACTCCTGAATCGTTCGAGAACGAAACTGTTTCTGAAACAGCGGTTTCTCTGGACGGTTATGAAATTATGACTATAGACAGCAGCATTAGTGGATATGGTCAAAAGACTATATCTTCAAGTAGCAATGGTATTATCGTTCAGTGTACAAGTAGTGGCGCTGGTGGAATGGGTATAACTATCAAGACCAGTTGCTCTGCTGGGACCAGGAAAGTAGATTTTATAGGTGGTGACCCGTACAACAATCTCACTACAAAAATCACAGATGGTTCAATGACCACGAATGATGAAGTAAAATATTCTAATATGTGGCAAAACAACTGTACCACATATTTGATTGCATTCGATTGCCCTGAAGGATCACCTGATTTTCTCGTCCAAGTTTGGATTTACGGATAACAGGTTTCATAATCACTAAGTCAACCTAATAACCATATGCCCAATCTTGTAAAACCATTCTTTAATAGAATGATTTTATGCCAGTTTGTAAAAGAACTGGCATTTTTTTAAATTATATAATTAGACATAAAAGCAAGAAATTAACAACTCTTGCTCTTTTTCAATTATTATTTACTAATTTTATCTAATATTGTTCTATACTTTTTCGTTAGTTTTCCTATGTCTCCATTTTTAGTACTGTGTTCCATTATAAATTCACCAATATTTCTTACACAATTATCTATTTCTCTTTTACTATATTCTCTATTTTCTAATTTGATATTTGCATTACTTAATAATTCTTTTTCTTCACCTGTAAATTCTTCTACTAAATTCATTTTCCTTCTCCCCCTTATTTTATTGCAGCAAATAATTCGTTATCTTTTACGATTTTAGTCAAATTATTATATGTATATTTTGAACCTTTAAAATATACTTTGTACCCTATATTTTCTAACTTGTTTTTACATAAATTTAAAAATTCAAATATTTCCTGTTCTGTTAAATTGTGCCTTACTCTCATATCAAAATATGTACAAATAATACAAAATGGAATCTTTTTTTATTTTCTCATCTAAATATTCATCTATAAATTGTGTTGTCATTACAATTTCCCCTTTCCTTATAGATAATTCATTTTTATTAATATATCATAAAATTTTTATAAATAATATTACAATTTGATTACAAATAAATTTTTTTGTCGTTTTTTATTGACATTTAGCTTATTTATTGATAATTATTAATTAATACAAATGATGGCATTATATATCGAAGGGAGGAAAAATAATGAATAAAGCTGAATTAGTTAATGCAATTGTTGCAAAAACAGGAGTCAAAAAAAGTGTTGCTGAAAACTCTTTAAATGCTGTATTAGATTCTGTAAGAGACGCTTTAGTAAAAGGCGATAAAGTGCAATTAGTTGGTTTTGGTACTTTCGAAGTAAGACAAAGAGCTGCTAGAAAAGGACATAACCCACAAACTGGAGCAGAGATGAAAATTGCTGCTTGTAAAGCTCCTTCTTTCAAAGCTGGAAAAGCATTAAAAGAAGTAGTAAATAAATAAGTTTACAAAAGAAATTTTATAAAACTTCCTACAAAGGAAAAAGCCCTTCATTACGAAGGGTTTATTATTTTTCTTTAATTTCAACTATTGATGAAACAATCTTAAAGTACATTCTTAATTCTTCTTTAGAACTTCTATCCAGAAAAAAATCTATATTTTCTCTTACCGTCAATTTTTTATTATCACTTTCTCCGTATAAAATATAATCCGAACTTGTACCTGTTGCATCACATATTTTTATTAATGTTTTTATACTTATAAATAATTCTCCACGTTCTAATTTTCCTAGATGATTTTCAGTTAGATGACATCTTTCTGCAAACACTTGTCTAGTTTCGTGGAAGATTTCTTCTCTTACTTTTCGTAAACGATTGCCCATCTGTAACATATCTTGTTTCATAAGATTCCCCCTTTTATGCTTATGTTCCTATCTCTGCTATTTTATATTCATTTGCAAGAACTTTACACGGTTAATTTGTGTCGATTTTTTCACTTTAATAGGAACATTTGTAATAATATAGCCTACAATCTAGCTATTTTTTTTCATATTATGCATAATATTGGGGGTTTTGTCGATTTTCTCTTCTTTTTTTCGACTTTTTTTACTTTTTTAATTTTATATAATTTTTACTAGGGTTTATATCCCTATTTAGGAAGAAGAATACATTAAGATTCTAAAGAGTATTTAAATGAAAGAAATACTAAAGAAATTTGATGTTTTACTAAATAGGAATAATAGGCTCTTTTTTTATATTTTATATGAAGGGAGGTTTTTTTACATAAGTGTATTCCTTCTTAAATAGGAATATTTAAGTCCAAATTTAAGTTTGGGAGGAATATATTTATGAAAAATCAAAACTTCAAAGAAAAAAGGTTTGATAGTTACCTTAATAAAATTATTATATTTTCATCAAAAGGATTTTTTAAAAAACAAATGAGTATTGTTAATAAAGAAAGAACAATTGTAGATGATGAAGATTACGCTTCATTTATTCAAGATTTTCTTATGATTAATTCCGCTTTTTCAGCAGTCGCTGATTCTGATAAAAATTTAGAATTGAATATTGCTTTAAAATCACTGTCCGATATTGAAAGGACAGTGATTTTTTTGCTTTTCAATGAACAATTAAACCAGAATGAAGCTGCAAAGATTTTAGATATATGTTCTAAATCTGTAAGTAGAATCAAACTTCGTGCTTTAAATAAATTAAGAAAATATTTAAAAGGAGATTTATAAAATGGATGAATTAAATTTGTATGAACTAGGCAAATTAGCCCAAAAAGGTAATAATTTAGCAATGCTAAAGATTATTGATTGTAAGAAAAAGATGATTAAAAGATATTCTTTTGGCGATGAAGATAGATACCAATATATAATTCTAAAAATAATCGAAGGAATAAAAAATTATAAATTTTAAAAATTTACGGTAGAAAATTTTTAACTTAATCAATGTATATATATTGAAGGGCAAATTTTGAAGAAAGCACTATTATTTTAAGGACAGATAAGGGACAAGCCGCTCTTGTCTGTCTTTACCTAAATTTAGAAAGGAGATAATAATAATGTTTAAATTTATTTTAATTGGAATTTTTATTGTAATGATAATGTTTCTTTTCGAGTTGTTTCTTCCAAAATTAAAACTTAAATATCATCTTTATAAGGAACAAAAAGAAACCAAAAAAAGACAAAAGGCCTTTAAAAAAACAATGAAAAGATTAGAAATTAAATAAATTTCTAATAATCTTTTACTGCTTAAAAAGTGTCGACAAAAAATTAACTAAAAAGGTATTTGATATGGAAGATTCAAAGAAAAAAATTATTGATTTATTTTTTAATGAACATTTAAAAGTAAAAGATATTGCAAATAGGCTACAGATTTCTTCTGCATATATAACTAAAATCATACAAAATGATAATAGATATTTAGAAGAAAAAAACTTTAGAAAAGCTCAATCTAAGGATAAGCGAAAAATTGCACAAAATGAATTTATCAAGCAAAAACGTGAACGTATAAGAGTTGAAGATAATTATTATGCTGTTCAAGCACAACATAATCAAGCAATTAGTGAGTTATCTAAAAGGGCACACCTAACAAATGAAAATTACCGAAAATGGAATTACAGTGCTTACAAATATAACCCTTCAAAACATAGGTACGAATTTAATGATGCGCTTGGTCGCTCATATGACGTGCCCAAATATGTTAAGGAAAGGTAGGATTTATATGGAAAAATATTTGGCAGAAATATTTAAACTTGCTGATTCATTGAATAAAAAGCAAGAAAAAGTGTATGCACAAATTACATATTATGCTGACGACACAAAAGTTTTAGAAATAGCAATAAGATCTAAAATAGACTCTAATTTTATCGAGAGATGTCAAGTACAATTAAAATATGCTTCTTTAAAAAAATTAAAAATGATTACAGAATTATTTAATACCTATATAACAGGAGATATAAGTTAATGAATGATAAAGAAAAGAATGAAACTTTAAAATTTGGTATTACCATAGATGAAGCAAGAAAACAGTTGGGAATAGGTAGAAATCTAATGTTAAAATTAGTAACCGTACCTGGTTTTCCTGCAATCAGATTCAAAAGGAAAATAATAATCAATGGAAATAAATTACAAGAATGGTTTAGCAATAATTATGGAACATATGGAAAATATTAAATACTTGAACATTGCTTTTAAAATAGGATTTATTATATAATTTTTGTAGTTTTATAATAAATCTTATTTTTTATTTTGACCATTTGAAAGGAGCCAGAAAAAATGGAAAAAATAAATACTAGACTTTCTCCCAAAACTAATACAAGCCAAAGTGCAGAAAAAGGCACGGTTTCTATTAGGAAAAGAGGAAATAGTTACGAAGCAAGAATAAGATTAGATATCAAAGCAAATTATTTAAAAGGAGGCGATAAAAACCCAAGATTAACTAGATCTGGAATAACTGAAGATATTGCAAAACAACGATTAGCCCAATTAATTATAGATAAATATTTAGTCAAATCAAATCAAGAGATTGTAGATGAAGAAGTTTTCTCTGATGAATGTGAAAAAAATTTAAAAGGCTTTTCTGAGTATATGACTTTGAAAGAAGATTTTGTATTGCATCACGGCGTTAATTCATTTGTAAGTTTTGATGAGCTAGCAAGAATATGGCTTAATTTTAAAAGGGACGCTGTAAACCCTAGCACAGGTAAAAAAATTAGTCCCAAAACAGTAGAAACATATGTTTATACACTAAAAAAGCACATTATTCCTAACTTTTCCCAATATACTATCTCTGAAATGACAAAAGAAGTAATAGAAGAATACATATCGAATCTACGAAAAGAGTATCCTCGTGCAGCTAAAGATACTTTCCTAATGATTAGACAAGTATTAAAATATTGTAAAGATAAAGGGTTAATAAGAAAAGTTCCTGATTTTGATTTAAAATTTCCTAAAAAGAAGAGATCTAAAAAAACAAAATTAATTTATTTACCTTCTGATAGACAACCAATATGGTTAGATATATTAGAAAAGGATGGTAGAGATTTTTGTTTACTGTTTGCTACTTTACTACAAACTGGAATGAGACCGGAAGAAGGCTGTGGCTTATTACTTTCTAATATTTTATTTGATAAGAATATAATTCATCTTCATAATGCGCATAAAGATATTGTTCACTATGATAAAGAATTCAATATAATAGGCCACGAATATATAGATGATGAATTAAAAACTGAGGAAAGTTATAGAGATATTCCCATAAGTGATAGGTTAAAACGAATTTTAATAACTATATATGATAATAGAAAAAAGTTAAGAGAGATTCAAAATAAAGTATTTGATCCATCGAAAGAATATGTATTTCTCAATACTCTCGGAAATCCTTACGTTCCTGAAAGATTAGATAAAAAGCTTTCTTCTATTATAAAAAAATATCATCTTGAACATATGACAGTATATGGATTTAGACATTCTTTTGCAACTTTAATGAGCGAATTTGGAATGGATAAAGAAGTTTTAAGAGAAATAATGGGCCACGCCGATTATGAAACAACCGAATTTTATTATGTCTATATTTCTGAAGAAAGAAAGAAAAAGGAATTTGAAAAGATAAGTAATAAAACACCTGACATATTTGAAAATAAAAAGGAAAATCAAAGTACAGAAAGAAAAAAAATTGGATATACAGGAAAGAAAATAATAAGGAAAAAAAATAAAGCACTTATAAAAATAAGTGCATAATCAAAACTTATAGATGCCTAATTTGGTGCGGCTAGAGGGATTTGAACCCCCAAATCTCAGCGTTCGTAGCGCTGCATTCTATCCAGTTAAACTATAGCCGCATATAATATAATTATAAAACAATTTAATCAAATTTTCAAAGTATTTTTATGATATTTAAATTAGGTATCTTGGGGGCATATTTGGGGGCATTAGTAGATTATAACCTTCAAATCTCCCTTATATCAACAATTACAACTCCCATTGGGAATCGGGTTCGTAGCCGAGTGCTCTATCCAGCTAAGCTACTGGTGCGTATAATGAAAATATTTTAAATATTTTCGATATGAAATTTATATTTAAGGGGAATTTCAGGGGAAAACTTTTCACACTATCTCTTGAAATCCCTAAATATCAATATTTATAAAATTATGGGTGTGCGTTTCGTAGCCGAACGCTCTATCCAGCTAAGCTACAAGCGCATATTTATATTATACATATTTTTTTTGATAAAATCAAGATTTTTTTAAAAAACATCTTGCAAATTTTTAGAAATTGTGTTATATTATATTAGTGTTAATATTTAGAGGTGTAGCGCAGTTGGTAGCGCACGTGGTTTGGGACCATGGGGTCGCAGGTTCGAATCCTGTCACCTCTACCATAATAAGGAGCTTTATACAAGCTCCTTAAACTTTTATTATGCTATTTTAAGCCTTTTTTTATTTTTCTGACTTTCTTAAAATTCCTCTATATTTGTGCCACTGCATTCATTATTGCATTCAGTTTTTAATTTTTGAATGTAAAAATTGCATTCATATTATATAATAATTGTAATAAATTATTATTTTCTAAATAATTCTAAAAATTCTTCTAATTTTTCTTCATTTATATATCTTAATTGAAATTTTTCTTTTTTTATACTATAGCCACAATTATATTCAATTACTAAAATTCTCCTTTTAGCATATTTTCCATAGCCCAAACCAAGACCTAATTTGTAGTGTGTATTTTCAGGCTTTTCACCCATCCATCCATAAATATAATCATCAACATATACTCTAGTTATATCCTTATGAAATATTATTTTTTTATCATTTAATATTATTTTGTCTTCTAAATTCTCTATTTTAAATTTCTTTTTATCTGAATCAAAAATTTCTATTAAACACAATATTGCTATAATAGGAATAAAGCTTAAGGGTAGTATCATTATTTTAATTGAAACATCTCCGAACTTAAGTAAAGTGACTAAAAAGAAACCAATTAATATAAAAATAAAAATTAAAAAATCCTTCTTAATAACACCACTAATAACTTCTGCTTTTGATATGTTTTCAAAATTTTGTAATATCATATTTTGCTTGTTTACATTTAATAATCTTTGTGATTTCATATCTTCGGTATCTTTTCTATATCCCATAGAATATTTTTCATACTTTTTTGTAAACTCACTTAACTTCATTTTTGTACTTGGTACTCTTTCATCTTCTAAAAAACTTATCACACGATTGAATTGAAAATATGATACAAATATTCCTATATTTTCATTATCAACTTTTATAAAATAATAATCAGTTATGCCCTTTTTTTGTAATACACTTTCACAAATATCTACATCACTAAAATTGATAACTTTAATTAATTTATATCGTTTTTTGTCTATTTCAATTGCATCTTCTGTATTTTTTTCTATATTCAGTTCGTTAAAATTATATATGATCTTCATTTTCAAAATCTCCTAATTATAACTTTTTCTATAAATTTTATCATCACTTTACAAAAAAGTCAAAATTCTTACATTTCTTCCTCTTCATCAAACCAATCAAACCCACTAGAATTAGCTTGTTTCATTGCATATTCTTTCATAGCCTGTTTTGATAAAGTTCTATATCTTCTAATTTTTTTCTTAGGTCTATTATTCACTTGTGGGTTAGAAACCATATTGCTGATAGCAATAATCCCAGAGAGAATGCTATCAACCTTGTTTTCCATTTTATTTTTTTTAATTTCAAGATTTGATCTTCCTCTGTATCTTGTAATTTTTGTTTCTCCTAGTTTGCTATTTTTTATTTTATTTATAGTCCATTTTAGTCTTGCATATTGCCCACCAGAGATTGTATTGGGAGCAAGTTTTTCTTCTCTAATATCTTCCATAATTTTTACTAATTTGATTCCATTTTTCTCTACATAAATATCATTATTCATTTGATATTTTACTTCGTTTAATTTATTTACAACCTCTTTTTGAGTTTTGCCATATATCGATTTTCTAATAGCTTTTCCATCTTCAGCTATTCCTGATATATATTGACCTATCCATCTTTTGTTTTTTTTGTCTTCAAATATTGTGCCTTCTCCATTTCCTCTTCTTCTTTTTTTCTTCATAATTTTTGCCCTCCATTTTATTATTTTGATATTTCATTTACTAAACTTGAAATATAATATTCCTTTATATTTTCTATTTTTTCGCATTTTAAAATCTTACCAAATACTTTCTCTAATATTGGCAAAGTTACTTTATCTAGCAATTCTAATTGATTACTATCACATAATCTTTTCACTGCTAACTGATATAGTTTTATTTGATTTAATAGATTTTCTGGTAAATACTCTGTATTTTGAATGTATATTTTCTTTTGATTAAATATTGCATTATAATTTGATGTTTCTTCTTGTACTAAATTTTCCTTTTTTATTTTTGAATTAATTATATTTAATCTTTCTTTCAATCTATTATCACCTATATCTTTATTTATCTCTGTATCTGACTCTTTATCTATCTCTATTGGACTATTGGGTGGACATTGTCCACTTAATAATTTTTGCTTTTCTCTTTGCTCTCTTTTTTGCTTTGCCCAACCTGTTTCGCTACCTACCATGTTCTCAAATCCTGCTATTTTTAAGTAATTTCCTTCATCTGTATAAATTAAATTTAGCTTTTTAAATAATTCCATTGCAACAATTACAGTATCTCTACTAAAATATTTTGTATCTCTTACTATTTTGTCTGCATCATAAGGAATTATCATTTCTCCAAGTCTTGAAGCTAATTCTCCATTGTTATTTGCAGTCTGTAGGCATAGCATTTGATATAAAACTATATATTTGCAGCCATCTTGTTGTGATAATAAAAAATCAATTTCTGCTAGATTAAAGAAATCTGTTTTTAATTTTATCCAATAATATCTTTTTGTTATTTCCATAATTTACTCACTTTCTAGTATTTCTACTCTTTTTCTATTGTTAAAATTAAGGAAAAATGATATACTATTTTTATAAAGATTGCTTAAGTCTTTATGTGGCATTTGTGCAAAAGTTAGCTCGCCAAAGTGTGCTTTTGTATAAATGCTTTTTCTTTTTATATAGCATCAATCCTTTTTCCCATCTTCCATAAAATATAAGCGATTTTTTGTATTTTTCTTGTTTTGCCGATATTTACAGAAGGAAAATCTGCACGATTAAATATTTCGTTTGTTTTGTTTTCTCCCATATATAAATCTTTTGCAACATCTTTTACGGTTAGCATTTTAAATGGATCTTCTAAGCTCTTCACAGCTTGTTTTACTAATTCTTTCTTAAGTTCTTCACTAAAACTATCATTCATAATCTTTGTCCTCCTTTGAAATTTATTATATTCATTTTGGATAACAACTAAATAAAAAATAAACTCTTTTATTTTGTTATAAACCTCCTTTCAAATTTTAGTTATCCGTTTTGGATATTTATATAATAATCCAAAATGGATAATAAATCAATACCTTTTTCAAAAATTTTTACAATTTTTTTGCCTTTATCTAACTTTATAAATGTGAATTTATCCTAAATATCAATATTTAATTGACTTTCCAAAATGGATATGATAAAATTTAAACATACGATAGAAGAAGGAGAAAATTAATGAGAATTGGGGAAAGAATTAAATATTTAAGAGAAGCAAAAGGATTAACTCAAAAAGATGTAGCAACAAAATTAGGCTTAGAATCTGCTGCAGTTTCAAAATATGAACTTAATTTAAGAGAACCGAATATTGAGGCATTAAAAAAATTATCAGAGATTTTTGAAGTCTCAACAGACTTTTTATTAGGATTAACACCTGATGTTTATATTGGAGAAAAGGATAAAGCTACTTTTAATATAACAAATATAAAAAATAAGTATGAAAAAAATCCATCTACAGAAATAATTGATACTGATGAAACTGTAGGTTGGGCTGTAAATGAACTTTGTTGTGGAGTTGGTAAAACAACTTATGGTACAGTAGAATTAAATCAAAATATATCCTTTGAAGAAATTTCAAAGTTGATAAATAATTTTGAAAAATCAAAAAATCCCAAACCACAGATTTTATTAAAGGTTAGAGATAAAAAAGATAATATAATGATAGTTGAAATTGATTATTTTGAAAATGCAGATATGCCATTAAAAGCTACAGATAGAGTAAATTTATATGCAAATAAATTATCTGAACAATATAATGTATTGGGA
>CANQAB010000003.1 GCA_947589445.1 uncultured Clostridia bacterium
ATTATAAAATATTGATTCACTTTATTGAATCTTTTCTTATTTTATTGATGTTGTACTATCAAAGTTGCAACATCTGCCGCTAAGTCTTCTTGTAAATCTGCTATTGGGTCACCTTTTACAGCTAATACTGCTGCATTAAATGGCCATCCTGCAGCTGCTTGAGGATATACTCCATTACCATGATCTGTATAATATGCTCCTAAACCAGCTTTTTCCATTTCTTGTGGTGATACACCATCTGTTAATTGGTGTACTATTGTTCCTACCATTTCTAAGTGAGCTAATTCTTCTGTACCTATATCATTCAAAATAGCTTTTGCTTTTTGGTCTGGCATTCCAAATCTTTGAGATAAATATCTTAAAGAAGCTGCTAATTCGCCATCTGGTCCACCATATTGAGATATAATAAATTTAGCAAGTCTTGGATTTGCATTTTTTATATTGATTGGATATTCCAATGTTTTATGATAATTCCACATAATTAACAGTCACTTCTCCTTTCCCATGGCCAAGGTTCTTCAAGCCATCTCCATTTATTGCATGGATAATTAATCGTTAAAGGTCCATAGACTTTTTGATATTTATCCATTAAGTCTTTTAAAATATTTGCATAATTTCTGTGTAAGCATAATGCTTTTTCATCTTCTGGATGAGTGTCTAAATAAAGTGCAAGTTCTATAATAGAAAATTGATATTCTTTTATCTTACACAACATTTCTTCTTGTTTCATATCATTACAATCACAATTATTCATTATCTATTACACCCCTCCCCAATTTTGTTAGTCATTTTTATATATTCTATCTCTTCAACTGATTGATTAGGACAATAAGGACTAACTAATTCTGGAAATATTGTTCCTTTTTTTAAACCAACTTCTGGTCTAAAAACTTTATTCATTACTTGAATTGGAACATAGCTTTGTGCATACATTGGGTATTCTGGGAAACCATTATAGTCTTCATCATATCCACAAGAACAACTATCTTTATCATAATTGTAATTGCTTACATCATTGCATTTTGTTTCTAAATCACATTCATCATATTCAACGTTGTTATTACAGTTATGATTATAATTGTTAAAACAGCATCCACATTTTCTATAAAACATACCTATTCCTCCTTAAAAATAGTTTATAATATATAATATGACAAAATGCATAAAATAGTGAAAATAATCCCAATTTTTTAGTCTATTTTCACTATTTTTATATAATATAATTTAGAGTAAATTTTATGTTACATAAACAGAGGCATATGATTGCAACTAAGCAAACATATGCCTCTTTAATTAAATATTTCTTTTAATTATATTTTTAATACTCCATCAATTACTTGATTTTCCGTATGATTATTTAATATTTTAGCACCACCTGATAAAACAATAATATCTCCTGATTCTAAAATACCTTCTTTCTTTAATTTTTCTATTCCTTCATCAATTGTTTCGTCTATTGAATCTCTTTCCTGTACTAATATTGGTGTTACATTCCATACCAATCCTAATTGATAAAATGTTTTTTCACAATCTGTTATAGCAAGTATTGGACATTCAGGTCCCATACCAGCCAAAAGCTTTGCAGAATTTCCTGTATGTGTATATACTGCAATAGCATCAGCTTTTAAATTTTTAGCAGTTGTTGTAGTAATATATGCAACATGTTTTTTGATATCATCTCTAGACATATCTATTTCTTTGTTGCTAAATCTTTTCCAATAATTTAAATCTGTTTCAACTGTTTTAGCTATTTTATCCATTGTTTGTACGCATATTGTAGGATATTTTCCCATTGCAGATTCTGCTGATAACATAATTGCACCTGTTCTATCATATACCGCATTTGCAACATCGCTTACTTCTGCTCTTGTTGCTCTTGGGTTAGAAGTCATAGATTCAAGCATTTGAGTTGCTGTTATAACTGGTTTTCCTGCTTCATTGCACTCTTTGATAAATCTCTTTTGAACAACTGGTACTTTTTCAAAATCAACTTCAACAGCCATATCTCCACGTGCTACCATAATACCATCAGATAACTCTAATATTTCTTCAAAATTATCAATTCCCTCTTGGCTTTCTATTTTAGAAATTATTTTTACATCTTTTCCACCGTTATCATCTAATAATTTTCTTATTTGATGTAAATCATCAGCTCTTCTAACAAATGATGCAAATATATAATCAAAACCAGCTTTTACTCCATTTGTTAAATCATTTATATCTTTTTCAGATAAAGCTGGTAAATTTAATTTTAATCCTGGCACATTAACTGTTTTTCTACTTCCTAACATTCCAGTATTTAGTGCTGTACATACAACATCTTTTCCAACTATTTCTTCAACTTCAAATTCTATAGCACCATCATCTACTAATATTCTAGCTCCTGGTTTAACATCTTCTGATAATCCTTTATAGCTAATAGATGTTTTTGTGTTATTACCTATCACATCTTCATAAAGGAATGTAAATTTTTGTCCTTCTTCAATTTTTACTTTTTCATCTCCAGATTCTAACTTTCCTGTTCTAATTTCTGGTCCTTTAGTATCTAAACATAATGGTATTGGTTGTTTTAATGTTTCTCTTACTTTTTTTATAGTGTTAATTTTAACTTCATTTTCTTCATATCCACCATGAGAAAAGTTAATTCTTGCAACGTTCATTCCACTTTTTACTAACTTTGTTAACATTTCTTCACTTTCACTAGCTGGACCAATTGTGCATACTATTTTTGTCTTTCTTAGATTTTCTTTTTTCATATAATTTCTACCTCTTTTCTATTTTTTAACAAATCTTATATAGTATATCACAATATTTATACAATATTCAAGCCTTTAATATATATTTTTGTAAAATTATTTAGTTAATATTAAAAATTTTTGATTATTGTGTTATCCACTTTATCAAGTTTAAATTTTCAGCGTCAAGTAACATTTTATGTTTAGGCATAACTCTAAATGTATATCCATAATTTCCCCCAGTTGTTAATTTAAGATATGCTTTAAAAGTATATTCATTTTTATCTTCGTTTTTACTAGTTAATTCCATTGGCATAATTGTTATATTTTCTATTGTTCCATTATCCGTTATTTTACCTGCATATACCTCCACGTTTATATTTTCTACTGAAATATCTGGTAGGAATACCTTACAATTTACTTCTATTTTGTTTCCTGCATCTATGGAAATATTATCTAAGTTATTAAATTGTTCTATTTTGATTTTGTCCCAATTAATATACATCTTTGATTTCCATTCTACATAATCAGCAACATTTGATAATTCAGTGTAATATTTTTTATTTAGTTCTATCAATGGCATATATAACTTATCTACATATTCACATACCATTCTAGATGTGCTATATTTTCCTCCCGTTGACATTATCGAATTTTTCATCATTTGTATCCATTTGTCAGATAATCCATTGTTTCCTTTTTCATAATACATTGGTATAATCTTATTTTCCAATGTATTATAAATACTTGAAGAATCTGCATTATCCTGTATTTCATACGAATCATATTCATCATTTGTTCCTATTGTCCAACCATTTTTAGAATTATATCCTTCAGCCCACCATCCGTCTAATACACTGAAATTAATAACACCATTTACAGATGCTTTCTGCCCACTTGTTCCTGATGCTTCCATTGGTCTTCTTGGATTATTTAACCAAACATCTACACCACTTACCAAGTATCTTGCTATACCTATATTATAATTTTCAATTATAAATATTTTGCCCTTAAATTGAGGCTTCATTGAAATTTCGTATATATATCTTATTAAATCTTGACCTTCTTTATCTGCAGGATGTGCTTTACCTGCAAAAATTATCTGAAC
This sequence comes from uncultured Clostridia bacterium, assembly GCA_947589445.1. Lineage (GTDB taxonomy): Bacteria > Bacillota > Clostridia > TANB77 > CAG-508 > HGM13634. The sequence continues at coordinate 3,844 of CANQAB010000003.1, forward strand.
TGGTTTTTCACTATTGTTTAATATTTGCGTTATTCTTTCTAAATCTCTAAATATTAATGTTGCTCTTTTGTACGTTGCAAATCTTCTTGCAAATCCTATTGTTAATGCATTAGGATTTAATTTAGATGTTATTTCGTTAATCTCATCATAACTTTTTCCATTACTTCTCATATTTTCAGTAACATTTTGCTTTACTAGTTCTAGTAATCTTGTTTTTCTAACCATATGTTCTTCCCAAAGCTTTTCGTTTGGAATATTCTCTATCTTTTTCCATGTTTCTTCTATTTGTATACTGTCTTGCCAATATGGAATTAAATATTTATTATATAAGTTCTTCAAATTTGGTGCTAACCATGAACATGTATGTATACCATTTGTTATATGTGTAATAGGAGACTCATTTGATGCAATATTAGTCCAAACATCTCCAAATAATTCTCTAGACACTGCTCCATGTAGTTTGCTTACTCCATTCTTTTTTCCTGCAATTTTCAATGCCAAAATTCCCATATTAAATCCAGCATCTAGGCTATCATTTGACTTTGTTCCTAAATGTAAAAATGTTTCTTTATCTATTCCAAGTTTTGTCCAATATCCCTTAAAATATTTTTCTACTAATGGCATAGGAAATATATCATTACCAGCTGGTACAGGTGTATGTGTTGTAAATACTGTTTGTGATGAAGTAATATCTCTTGCTATTTCAAATGAAACCTTCTTTTCTTTTACAATATTTTTCATTACTTCTAGTAGTAAAAAAGATGAATGTCCTTCATTCATATGATATACAGATGGATTTAATCCTAAAGTTTTTAATAAGTTTACTCCACCTAATCCAAGAACAATTTCTTGTTTAATTCTCATTTCCTGGTCTCCACCATATAGTCTTAGTGTAATACTTCTATAATTTTCATCTTCATTTTCTGGTATATCAGAATCCAGTAAATATAATGTAATTCTTCCAACCTTTATATTCCAAACTTTTAAATATAAATTTTTTCCTGGTAATTTAAGAAGAATTTTTAAATCTTCTCCTTTTTTATCTTTAACAGGGTTAATTGGCATATTCATTAAATCTATATCTTTATATATACTATTTTGATTTCCATATCCATCAATTTTTTGATGAAAATATCCATTTTTATATAAAAGACCTACTGCTACAAAAGGCAATCCCAAGTCACTTGCAGACTTCAAATGATCACCTGATAATATTCCTAGTCCTCCAGAGTAAATTGGTATAGTTTCATCTAGACCATATTCTGCTGAAAAATATGCTATTAAATCATTTTTATTATTAGGATATTTTTTAGAATACCATGTATTTTTACTATTCATATATCCTTCAAAATCTTCTACAATTTTATCATATTGTTTTAAAAGTGAAGAATTTTGAACAGCCTGTTCCAATTTTTCTTGAGAAACTAACTTTAAAAATTTTACAGGATTTTTATCTACTCTTTCCCATAAATCAATATCTATCTCCTTAAATATTTTTAGAAAATCTGTATTCCAAGACCACCAAAGATTATTTGCTATTTCAGAAATCTTATTAATCCTACTAGGTAATTGTGGATTAACTATAATTCTATTAAACATGTACATTTTTTATTTCCTCCCTTGTATATTTATTACTTATTCTTCTGTAATCTTTTAACATATTTATTATCTATTAAAATATTTAAAAAGTCAAATATTTTAGTATAAATTTATATAATTTTTGTACTTGTATTTTTTAATTTATTTGATACTTCTGCGATTCCTCTTCTAAAATACTTATTCTACTCTCAAGATTTTTTAAAATTATTCTATCATAGTCATTTAATCCTTTTACTTTTGATATTTCTATTTTTCTTTCCCTAACTTCATTCTTTATTTTATTTTCTACATTATCAATTAACTTTGATGCATTAATTGAAAAGTTTTCAATTAAATCTGTTATATTTGATACTAATTTATCTTTTGTATTATCAATTTTTTCATCAAGGTATTTAAAATTAGAGTCTATTTTTTGTTCTATTCTATTGAATTTATTGGTTATATACTCAAAATGTAATTTTTCAATTTTATCAATATTATCTAGTTTCTCCTCAATTTTATTAATATTTTCTAATTTCTTCTCAATTTTACTAAATCTTTCATTATATATTTTTAATTCATAATCTATTTTTCCCACTTCATCTTCTATTTTTTCAAATTTTTTATCATTTTCTTCTAGCTTATTTTGAATTTGTTCAAATTTTTCATCATTTTCCTCTAGCTTATTTTGTATTTGTTCAAATTTTTCATCTTGTTCTTCTAGTTTATTTTCTATTTTTTCTAATTTTACTTTTATTTCCTTCATATCACTTATAAGTTGATTGTTATACTTTACCTCTTTATATATTTCTTCAATTAAGTTTTCTTTATTTTTATCTTCCATTTTTCTCCTCCTTCTTGTAATCAATTTGTCAAAAATATTTTAATACTTTTTGGCAATTTTAGCAACCAGTTTTAGGTAATTTTTTTAAAATTTTATTTTCTTTTATAATTGTTTCAAATATACTACTATCTTTAACAATATAATCCCCTATATTTCCAAATATTTCAGTTGTGTTTACAATTTTGTCATCTTTTTTTACATTATCATTTACCTTTGCATATATAGTTGGATTAATTATACTTTTAAAATTACTAGGAACTGTCCCGTATTCTACTTTTATTTCAATAATTCTTTCATTATTTTGTAAATCAATATTATCTAAATTTATATATTCACTTTTACATGCATTTGCTTTTGATAATAATTTATAATCACTTTTATTTGTTTTGTAATATATATTATAATTAATATCTTCATTGTAAATTCCTGTTACCATTTTGGTTAATTTAACTTTCTCATAAGGCACATATTCTTTCCAGGTAAAATTATCTAGTTTACTATTTCCTTTATTTTCAATTATAAAATCATATCTTATTTCCTCATTCCTTTCCGCATATTGTTGTCCTACCTTTTCTATATTAACATTAGGAATAATCGGCTCATTTTCTACATTAAGTACAATAGTTTCATTGTTTTTTTCAATATTAACAAAAAATTCGTTTGTATTAATAAGATAATTTTGATTAGTGCTTTTCTCTACAATTTTATATCTGCCCATTTCTAGCTCTTTTGACAATGCTTGTCCATTTTCATCTGTAATAATTGTATCTACTAGATTTCCATCTTCGTTATATATTTCAAATGTTACATCCGCCAAATATTCTCCCTTTTTTATATTAAATAATGGACTATCTTTACTACTTGACTTAATAATCTGAATTCTACCTTTTATTTTTTCATTTTCTATATTTAATTTTGTAACTTTATTTTCTTCTATTTTTATATTTATAGATTCATTATTTAAAACATATTTACTATTTGTTTTTGATTCTCTTAAATAATATTCTCCTATTGGAAGTTTTTTACTAATAGCATACCCATTTTCATCTGTTATCATTTTATCTACTATATTATTGTTTGCATCTAATATATCAAATTCTACATTTGGTATTTTAATTTGATTATTATCCTTATCTAATTTATATACTTCTACTTGTCCTTTTCTTTTTTCATTATCTATTGTAATATATGAATATTTATTATATTTTATTTCAATTTCATATACTTCTTTTGACAATACATATTCCTGTTTGGTTTCTACTTCTCTTATTGTAACCTTTCCAGTCCTTATACTGTCTAATTCAGCTACTCCATTTTTATCTGTTACTGCTTTATACTTATATCCATCTTCATCTATTAATTCAAATTTAACTCCTTCTAATGGCAATTTGTTGTTATCTTTATCTACTTTACATATCTTTATCTTTCCTTTTTTATGTTCATTATATATATTTATTTTACTTACTTGAGCATCCTCAATTTTTACTGTATATTCATTATCATCTAAAATATATTCCGTATTGTTTCCTAAACTTATTTCTCTTAGTTTATATTCTCCTATTGGCAATTTAGATGTTATAGCTTCTCCATTACTATCTGTTTCAATTTCTTCTATTATTCTATTATTATTATTGATTACTTGAAACTTTACTCCTGCTAATTTTATTTCGTTATGTTCTTTATCTTGCTTAACTACTTTAATTCTTCCTTTTTTCTTTTCATTTTCAATAACAATTTCTGATGTTTCGTTCCATTTTACAACAATATTCTCGTCAACACATAAATCATATTCTCTTTTTGTTTTAGTTTCTTTTAATGTATATGTTCCTGTTTTTATATTTTCTATGTAGGCTTCACCATTTACATCTGTTATTAAATGCGCTACTATGTTCCCATAAATATCAATTAAATCAAATTCAATTGCACCTAAAGTTATATTATGGTCATCTTTGTCCACTTTAATTATTTTTAAATTACCTTTTTTATGTAAATTTTCTATTTCTATGTTAGTAATTTTTTCATCCTCTACCTTTATTGTATATTCACTATTATTTAATATGTATTCATTATTTGTTCCTAAACTAGTTTCTTTTATTTTATATTCTCCTATTGGTAGGTTAGAAGATAACGCTTCTCCATTTTTATCTGTTTTTATGGTTTCAACAACATTATTTTCTTTATCTATAATTTTAAATTCTACACCTTCTAGCTTTATTTCTTTATTGTCCTGATCTACTTTTATTATTTTAATTTTTCCTTTTTTCTTTTCATTTTCAACAACTACTTCTGAAGTTTCATTCCATTTTACAACTACATCATTATCTATGCTAAGATTATATTCATTTTTGGTTTTAGTTTCCTTTAAAGTATAATTACCTATATTTATATTTTCAACAATTGCTTCTCCATTTGAATCTGTTACTATATGTGCTACTATTTCTTTATTGGAATCTAATAAATCGAATTCAACAGAATCTAATTTTACATTATGATTATCTTTATCAACTTTTATAATCTTTAGATTTCCTTTTTTATGTTTATTTGTAATTACTTTTTCAATTTGTTTATTAAATTTTGCTTCAACCTCGTATTTCATATCGTCTAGCACATAGTTATCATTCGCTTTTATTTCTTTAATTGTATATTTTCCCTGATAAAGATTATTAAAAATAGCAACTCCATCACTATTTGTTTTTTCTGAACTTACTAAAGTTCCGTGTTCGTTATATAATTCAAAATATACGTCCTCTATAGGTTTTAAACTCTCTTCATCCTTCTTCAATACTTTAATACTTGCTGTATTAGTAATTTCTTTTAATGTACTAATTGTTTCATATTCCGCATATGGTTTATAAGCAACAGCGTAGTTTTGCACATCTCCGTTTGGAGCTTCTCCATAAAATACAGGATTTGTATTACAAGATGCAACTACCTTTACAGTGCCTAATAAATCATTATTAAGTGATGATTTAGGTATATTTACTCTAAATTTTTCATATCCAGCAAATTCATCTTTCTTATTTCCATTTACATCTGTAATATATGTTCCACTTGGAAAACCTTGTAAATTTTTTATATTATATTTAGCAATAGATGCAGTAGCATTTACTGAATATTCTTGATAATAATAATTTCCACTTTCTACTAAATTATTTACTTTATTAATTTGTAAGTATGCATCTTGATTTAATTCTGTTCCTTTCTTTCCATTTTCTGCAATGCTATAAATAGCATTAACAATATTTTTACCTCTTGTATCTACTCCTTTGTAAAATGATTTTACATTTCTATTTAATAATACACTTTTAATTGCATGCTTAGTTGCTACATATGCGTCGTCTTTTGTTGCAACGCCAAGTTCCTCTGGTGTTTTATAAGGATATCCATTAATTATAGTATTATAAATTAATTTATCTTTTAATAAGTCTTTAATTGTAACCGTATAAGGTCCTTCCTCATCTACACCATGAACATTAGGTACTATACAGTATGCAGGATATTTTTTTCCTTCTAATTCATAATTAATATAACCACATTGAATATCTCTCCACTTTTTCATACTTTCATTATAGTACTGAATATGTGTGTTTATATCGTGGTCTTTTTTTAAATTTGCTTTATCAATTGAAAAAGCATTAGTTATTGGTAAGAATGTATTAAATAATGTTATTAAAACCATAAATAATATAATTAACTTTTTTCTCATTTTTAATTTCCTTTCTTAAAATAAATATTTTTTCCTTTAGTAATTTTGCTTTTGAGTAATTTTAATTTACGCACAAATTTTATTAAATAATAATTATTTTGTAGATATTTCTATTGCTTGTACACATAATCTTTGTCCTGGCTTATCTTTTATACATGTAATCATTGTTAATCTGTTATCTAATGTGTTTTCCAAATACGTCCAGTCTGTATCATAAATAACTACCTTTTTGATAACTTTATACGTTCTTGTGTAAAATTTAGTTTTATATACTACTTCATCTCCATTTTCTAATTCATTTAATCTTGCAAAATAGGAATATTTGTTAAGCCTATTATGTGCTGCAAGTCCTATATTTCCATCATAACTTGCAGTTTCCGATATATGTCCTATGTAATCTCTTAAAATTTCCTGTGTACTTCCTTCTTTTACTGTTGCTTTTAAATTAATTTTATTTATTGTAAGTATACCTAAAACGCTATCGTCTTCTATAGGTTCCTCTTTTTCATATACAACATTTTTATATTCTTCATCAGTTTTTACTTCTTCTACTTTTGTTAAATCATATTCATGTTCTGAATTCATATAAACCATGCTAAATATAAGTATTACAGCAATTGCAATACCTAAAACATGTTTTAGAATTTTGCGCATAATACCTCCTTCCTTATTAAGTTTTAAATTCTTTGTTGGGAATTTAAAAAGAATTAAATTTTAAAATTTAGCATTTTACTAAGTTGTCTGTTAGATAATTAATATATATATGTTATACTACATTTATCTGCATTTTGCAACAAAAATCGTATGACATTATTCGACATAAAATATATTTTTATTAAATTTTAATATGCAAATAACTTTAACAATATATATAAATTTACTTATTTTAATATTGTTTTATACTAACAATGTAAATTAGTATTTTTTGTATTTAGTACATTTATAAGAATATTAAAATTTTTTAGGCAAAAAGAAAAAGCGACTATGTCGCCTTTTCTTTTTGCTAATTTTAATTTCTGAGCAAAGTAAGAATATATCAAATCAGCAATAGCTATTATATAAAAACCCCGCCTTAGCCGTAATGCCAAAGAAATTTTATAGGACCTGTACTCATACAGGTGGATGCCTCCTAAATGCTCCTGGGTTTCTTACTACACTTGGTGTAAGCTTACACGCCACACTTAGAGCTTCGGCTTCCTTAAAAAAACTTGTAGGTTCTAAAATTTCAATCTACACGTACTATGCAGGGAAAATTAATATCTTATTTAATTAATATTATTATATCATATTAAATTTACTTTTACAATAATTTTTTTAAATTATACAATTTAATTTTTATTCTTTTTTTATTACAAAATTGCTTATTTATATAATGAAAGAATAATTCTTATCTTACAAAATATAAACCTAAAATTATAAGACCAAATATTACTCTATATATTGCAAACACTTTAAAGCTTCCTTTTTTTAAGTAATCTAATAAAAACTTAATTACAATTACACCTACTATAAAGCTTGCTAAAATTCCTAATATTAGTCCTAAATCGAATTGAAAGCTAGATAAATCAAATATAACTGCTGCTAATGTAATTGGCATTGCAAGCATAAATGAAAATTTAGCAGCACTTTCTCTATCTACTTTTAAAGCTCTTGCAACTGTCATAGTAATTCCACTACGTGATACTCCTGGAAAAGCTGCTGCAATTGCTTGTGATGCGCCTATTAAAACGGATTGTTTTAATGATATATTTTCATAATTTGTATCTGATTTAGATTTTTTATCTACTATATATAATATTATACCCATTACTATTAGAGTAATACCTATAATTGCCATTTGAAAATTAATATCATCTCCAACAATTGCTTCAGATACCTTATCTAGTATTAAACTTAATATACCTGCTGGTATAGTAGCTATTACTAAATACCAGAAAATTTTTCCCTCCTTCGAATCTTCTTTTTTTACAGCCTTTTTATAGCCAGCTTTTATTAATTTCAACCAATCTTTGAAAAAGAAAATTACTAAGGCAAGTAATGTTCCTATATGTAAAGCTACATCCATACCTTCTGAAAGCATTTCCCAATTAAAAATCCATGGAAATACATTTAAATGTCCTGAACTTGATATTGGTAAAAATTCTGTTAGTCCTTGTACTATTCCTAAAATAATTGCATGTGTTATATTCATTTTTATTTACTCCTTTATTATTTATTATATTAACTATTAATTTCATTAAAAATATTATATAGTGTTTCTTTTATAAATTCCGCTGAAGTAACAGGTGCTACTTTTCCTGGTAATGAAAGAGCCCATATAAATTTTATTTGATGTTTTTTCACTTCTTCTCTATCTACTCCACCAGGATTAGATGCTAAATCTATAATAAGCGTATCATTTCTAACTTGTTTTAAGTTATCTTTATCTAATATAATGTATGGTATTGTATTTATTATAATATCAAATCTATTTAGGTTTTCTTTTAAATTAGTGATTGGAATGGGTTCATAACCATAAGCCTTTATCCACGCTAAATCGGAATTTTTTCTTGCTTCGCAAGATACATTGGCTCCCAATCCCTTTAACATGTTAGATAGAATTTTTCCAATTCTGCCAAATCCCATTACTAATATATTGCTACCATGTATATTTTTTAATGTTTCTTCTATTGCAATTTTTATTGTACCTTCTGCAGTTGATACTGCATTTAGAACCGCAAGTTCTTCTCTTTTTAATATATCAATTACCTTTATATTTTTTTTAGAAGCTATATCATATATGTTGCTTTTGATTGAACCTGCTATTAGTGTTTTTCCTTCTAAATTATCTAATACTTCTGTTATTAATACATTTTTTTTACCAAAAGGTGTATTAATTGTATTTCCATTACTAGAAAAAGGTATTGGTCCTAAAATAATATCTGAATGTTTCATAAGTTCTGGTATGCTTTCACATTTATTTACTTCTTTTAATTCTGATTTTTCTAAGCCATAAGAATATACTTCTACTCCTTCTTCTATTAGCATTTCTGCTAACTTTATAATTCTTAAATCTCCGTCCAATAATAGAAATTTTATTTATCATATTTATTAAACTCCTCCTTGTAGATATTTCACAATCTTTTTTTACTTTCATAACTCTACAAATATTATATGTTTATATTAATCTTTTATTACTTACTATTATTGTTCTATTTGCCTTTCTTCTATTTTGTTTTTTATATTATTATACTTAATACCAATTTCCTTATAGTTTAGCTTTCCAACTAATTTGTATGTTTCTTCAAGATGATTTATAATCTTTTTTTCTTTTTTAGTTATTCTATCCGATTTTTGTTCTATATCTTCATCTTCTATATTAGGATAACTAATATAACCTTTTATAGGTATGAAAATTGGTTCTTCAATTGCTTTTTCATATAAACTATTATCTAAATCTATTGCTATATTTAGTGCCTTAATAGCAGTGTCTTTATCAGATTTAATCATATATATTTTTGCTAATTGATAGTAAGCATGTGGACTTAATTCTTCGCTTTCTATGCAGTTTGTGAAATATTTTTCTGATTCCTCTAATTCTCCTAATATTAATTCTATCATTGCTATATTATAATTTGTATTATATTCTAAAGAGTTTATAATTGCTGCTTTTTCATAACATGTTTTAGCACTTATAAAATCATTTAGCATTGTATAAATCATTCCCATATTATAATAAATATCAAAATTATTTGGATGATACTTTAATGCTTCATTCATAATATTAATTGCTTCTTTATATCTTTCTCCGAGAACATAATGCATCACAAAGTGCAAGACTTGCCTCTAAATAATCTGGTTTTTTATTTACTAATTTTGTTAACATATCTACAGAATCTTCAATATTTCCTAATTCTTTCAGTAAAGTGGCTATTTTAAAATAAGAATCATATGCCTGTGCATCTAAATCTACAACTTTTACATATTCATCAATGGATTTTCTTAATCCACCCTCTTTTTCATAAATTTCTGCTAACATTTTATGAGCATTTTTACTATTATCATTTTTTTCAATTAAATAAAGTAATAATTTTTTTGCATTTTTATAATCATTTCTTGCTATATAAAATTTTGCTAATATAATATATATTTTTTCTGTTAAATTTATATGATTATATTCACATACAATAATAAAAATTGGTAGTATTACTGATACAGTATAAATTAATAATATAAAAAATAAATTTAAATTTATTTTAAATACAAGTCCAATAAAATGAATTCCTATACCTATTGCTTGCAATATTAATGATGTCAAATAAATTGATTCATTTTTTTTCATCATTTTTATAAACATAATTACAAAAAAAGCAATTGATATAACGTAAAAAAATATCTTTCCTAACATTATACTCTTATCACCTTTCAACGAACTTTTTCATATATTTTAACTTATTTTTAAGAAAAAGTCTATATTTTTTAAGTGACTTTTCTTTGGATAGTAGCAAAAGTCTACAATAAAGTTGGAAGCATAGTTTACATTTTAATTATTTAATCTATGACTTCCAACATTCCACTTTTAAAAATGTTTTCCCTTTTCTCTTCTTTTTCTTGGCTCTATAAAGTTATTTTCATCCAAATTATTTAAATTTTCTTCTTCATTTTTATTTTTAACTTTATCCTTATTAAATATTTCTTCTGTCTGTTTATTTATATCCTCAACTGTTTTCATATCTTGTTCGTTCATCTCTTGTTCATAATACTCATTTTTATTTCTTTGTTTATATAATGATTCTATAAAGTTTTCTGATTCTTTATTCTTATTTTCGAATTCATTTATATCGTTTTTATATACGTCATATTCATAATCATCATTTCCTATATCTTCATCTTCGTCCTCATCATTATTTGATCTTTTATTTTCTTTTCTTAACAAATAAATTAATATAATAACTGCAATTATAATAAGTAGAATAACAGCAATTAATATTATACTATATTTTTTTATTGTTCCTATAAAATCATTTTTAGATGCTTCATCACTAGAAGATGATGCTCCCATTATTGTTGCTTCTTTATTTACAACAACTTGATAAACTGTTTGTTCTGTACTTCCATCTACAGTTAAAACAATGTTAATAATGTTTTCTCCCTCTACTAATTCTTTATTTCCTGAAATTTCGATATTTATATCTTTTCTATTAGCAGTTGCATCTACTTTTAATTCTGTAATATCTTCTGAGCCTAAATTTGCTGTGTATGAATAAGTATCTTGTGCAAATTCTGGGGTTAATTCTAATCCTTCTATATTTAAAGACGTTAAATATAATCCTTTATTTTCATCTTCTATAACATTCCCTGGTTTTTCTTCTTCTGTTGCAAGTTTAGTTACTTTAATAGTATATGTTTTAGAATTTCCATTCTCTGCTGTAACAACTATTTTTATATTATTATTTGAACCTACATCAAATCCAGAATTTCCTGATACTTTTACCTTTGCCTTTGAATCTTCTGTTTTATACACAACTTTTAAAGAATCCACATCACTTGGTACAGTTACACTATAGCTTGTTTTATTTTTGCTAAATCCAGAAAAATCATATTCTTTGGGTGTAACACCTAATGTAGATAGGTTCGCATTGCTGGATTTTGTGGTTGTTGTATTGTTGTTAGTATTTGTCTTATTATCTGATGTATTATTATTTGTATTATTATTAACTTTTGCTTTTAATGTTATTGATGTAGAAGAAATTGTTAAACTATTTCCATCAGGATCTTGAATTCTGCTAACTGAAAAAGAAACCTTTGTGTCTTTTTCAGGAACTTTAAAAACAAATTTTCCTAAGTTTTTACTACCATTAACAGAAGCACCTGATATAGTATTTCCACCAAATGCCCCCACTTCGCTTTCTCCATCGATTGGATTTAATCCTGAACAAGTTAACGTGAATGCTCCTAATGATTTAGAAGAAGTTATAGTAACAGTTATTTTTTCTCCTGATGTTGTTTGAGTTGCTTTTAAACTTCCATCTACGCAGTATGTTGACTTAGAAAATAGTAATATTGCAAAAAATAAAATTAATAAACTTATTATTTTTAGTTTTTTATTCATATTCCACCCCTTTGTTATTGAATATTTATTTTATCTTTACCAACTTGGTATTTTAGTATTTTTAATGAATCTCTAGAATCCACTTCTCCATCATGGTTTGCATCTGCTGACTTTAAATATTCATTTTTTAATTTAAATTTTCCCACTTGATATCTTAAAATTTGCAAAGAATCCCTAGAATCTATATAACCATCTCCATTTGTGTCTCCTAATACAACTGCTGTATATTCTTTGCCGTTTACTTTAATCTTACTACCTGTTTTTAATTCTCCTGTTGCAGATTTATCTATTTGGTCTAATGAAGTTCCTGGCACTATAATTATATTATCATCTTTATATTCATATGCCTTTGACGTACTTGCACTTTTAAATGTTAAATATTTACTAGCTATGTATCCAGTTAACCCATTTGATAATTTTACCTTATCCCATTTATATCCATTTGCTTCTGCGCATTCTCTTTCTAACATTACAACTAATGTATTTTTATATAATGTTCCTATTTTTTTTGCAGATGTTGAGGGCTTTTCTCTAACTGCTAAACCATCTGTACAATTTACATAGTATAGGTCTCCGTCATCTGTTGTAAATCCTGAAGGCATTGTATTTTCAGAAGGCATATTATCATAAACTGGAATAATAAAGTTTAAGCTTTCTCCTAATAAATTATTTTTTGCATAAGTATTATACAATGATTTAGACTGGCTTGTTGGATCTTGTACATTTGTCATATACTGATGCCAAAACATATTGGAACTTGATACAGTTTGTGTGTTTCCTACTTTTAATATTGAAGTTCCTACAACGTCCCACTTATAAAAATATGCTGTATTTTGTCCTGCATTTGTATATGAATTAGCTATTTCTTTTGCTCCTTCTATAATTGCTGTATATGGGTTATTCCACCCCTTATCTCTTGCATATTTTAATCCATTTACTATTGCATTTCCTGTATCGTAAGCACCTAAATTATAAAAATTATAATACCCTTTATATCCTTCATAATTTCCGCTTACAGAATCACTTCCATTTGTTCCTACTTCTTGAATAATCTTAGTAGCAATACTGTATGGGCTCATGTTACTTTGCTTTGCTGCTTCTATAATAATATCTGCATAATGTTTTGTATATTCTTTTTCTACATCAACTTCCTTACCTTCTTCATTTTTTTGTTTTTCTATCAAAGTATATGTAACTTCTTTATTTAAAAAAGAATTTGATACAGCACTTTTTACACCTGCTACTGTATGTATTTTAGGGTTATATGAAATCTCTAAAAATTGAAATATATTTACTTCATTTAAAAAGTTTCTTGGGTCTAAATAATATTTTGTAATACCTTCAGAAGCACAAGCATATCCACTTGCAACATTTCCACATGAGCACTTCCAAGAAAGGTCGCTACTATTAATTACTCTATTTCTACCATGAGTTGCAGTTTCATTTAGAATAAGAGTATTCCATGGGATACCTGTATAATACGCTTCAAAATTCCACTTTGGATGTAATTTTTGAATTTGATTTAATGCATCTTGATATTCTTTTGGGAAATTTGAAATTCCAGATTTTAAACTTTGTTTATATGTGGTTGCAGCATATACTTTATTTATTGGAAAAATAAATAAACTAAACAATACAACAATAATTAGCATAATTAATATTTTTTTAATCATACTTTGTAAATAAGTCATTTTTTTCCTCCTCATTTGTATGTTAAATTTATGTAGAAATTATATCATTACTGTCTTTTTTGGTCAACAGTTATTGTAATTTGTAATATAAATGTAATAATTAATAAAAAAGTAGATAGTTAATATTGAATTGAACAATATTAACTATCTACTTTTTTATCTTTTTAATATATACACTAAATTATTTTAATTAAATTTTAATTTTCAATTTTTCATCTTCAATTTATTACTATTACATCTCTTTTTAATTTGTTATTTTTTATAACTCCTAGTCCAATAAATTGGTTCTGATTATAAATTCTATATATATCATCTAGCATATTTCTATTTAAGTTTACACCATTTAGAAATAAAACCAATTCTTTATCATTTAATTCTATTTTTAATTTTGTTTTGAAAAAATTTTCAATTGTTATTAAATTTTCTTCTAATAAATTTTCATTGTTTTTAATTTTTTCTATACAAATTGCATTTTCTATTTGAAACTCTCCAACTTTTATTCTTTTTAAATTTTTCATATAGCCTACTGTATTTAACTTTTCCGCAATATTTTCACAAAGTGTTCTAATATATGTTCCTTTTGAACATTCCACTTTGAAAATAATTTCTGACTCTTTTTGATTAATTTCTAACAATTCTATTTTGTATATTTCAATTTTTCTTTCTTTTATTTCTACCTTTTTGCCTTCTCTAGCATATTCATATAATTTTTTTCCATTTACTTTAATGGCAGAATACATAGGTGGTACTTGCATTTGCTTTCCAATCATTTCACTTAATACCTTTTCTACTTTTTCTTCATAAAGTTCTGGAACTTCTTTTTCTTCAATTGTTTTTCCTTCTGCATCAGCAGTGTCTGTCTTTAAGCCTAATTTTAATGTTGTAATATAAGTTTTATCATGATTTATTAAATATTTTGAAATTTCGGTTGCCTTACCAATTAAAAGAGGTAAAACGCCTGTAGCATTTGGATCTAATGTACCTGTGTGTCCAACTTTCTCTTTACATATTTTTTTAACAATTGCAACAATATCATGAGATGTATAATTCTTGGGCTTATTAATTAATAAAATTCCATTCATATTATTTTTCCTTTTTTAAATTAATAATGAGGGGGGACCAAAAAGGGTCTGACCCTTTTTGGTCCCCCCTGAGTGAGCAGTCTAGTCTAGCAGTCTAGTCTTGTTTTAGCAAATTACAATTTATAATTTATTTCCCCTTAAAAAATCTTTTGCTTGCATTTTTTTAGAGCCTTCTGCCTGCATTTCAGTAATTTCAACAACACCATCTTTTGCTTTTAAAAACAACCCTTGCTTATCATTTGCTACCAAAATATCTCCGAGTTTTGCAATGTTTATTGTATGCATAGATGCTACACCCTTTTCTATTACTTCTTCATTACTATAAATATTTACTTTCCAGACTTTTATTTTTTTATTATTTATAATTGTATATGCACCCATAATTGGATTTAATCCTCTTACTAAATTTTTTATTTCAACCACTGTTTTTTCTTTCCAATTAATCTCTGCCATTTCTTTATTTAGCATTGGTGCTAATGTGAAATCTGCTGGTTGTTTTTCTCTTGGTGCTTTACCTTTTTCTATTAATTCTAATGTTTTTACTAATATATTTCCACCTAGCTTAGATAATCTTTCCCATAATTCTCCTGTAGTTTCATTTTCGCCAATATCTACAGTTTCTTTTATAATTATATCTCCCGTATCCATTCCTTCATCCATATACATAGTAGTAATTCCTGTTTGTTTTTCCCCATTAATAACTGCCCATTGAATAGGAGCTGCTCCTCTATACTTTGGCAATAGCGAACCATGCACATTAATACACCCAAATTTTGGAATATCTAAAATTTCTTTTGGAAGTATCTTTCCATAAGCTACTACGCAGATGACATCTGGATTTAAATTTTTTATTTCTTTTATAAATTCTATATTATTCCTTACCTTTAATGGTTGATATATAGGAATATTTTTTTCTAAAGAAAACTCCTTTACAGGAGACGAAACCATTTTCATTCCTCTTCCTTTTGGTTTATCTGGATTAGTTACAACACCTACAATATTATAATTTGCCTTATATATAGCTTCTAAAGATTCTTTTGCGAAATCTGGAGTACCCATAAATAAAATATTTAACATATTTGTTCCTTCTTTCTTTTAATAAAAATTTAATATTCTATTTAATTTTGAGGTTCAACGTATTGTAAAGTATTTGGTTCCATAATATCTACAAATGTAATTCCATTTAAATGGTCTATTTCATGGCATAGCGCTTGAGCTAATAATTCTACTGCTTTTATCTTTACTTTTTCTCCATTTTCATTTAATCCTTCTACAACAACTTCTACTGGTCTTTTTACTTTAGCAAACTTATTAGGAAAACTTAAGCACCCCTCTTCTATTTCTCTTTCTCCTTTTTGTTTTATAATTTTAGGGTTAATTAGTTTAACGATTGGTGTTTTTTCATCGTATATATCAATAACAATAATTCGTTTTAAAATTCCCACTTGAACAGCTGCTAGCCCAACACCATTATATTTATGCATTGTTTCAACCATATCATCTATTAACTCTTTTACTTTATCATCTATTACTTCTACTTCTCTTGAAACCTTATTTAAAATTTCGTCTCCTTCTTGTCTTATATTTCTTATAGCCATATTTTTTGCCCCCTATTATAAATTTATTATTTCATTCAAAATTCAAATGTACTTTTACTTCATTATATAATAATTTACTTATACTAAGTTATTTGGATTTGTATCAACAGTAATTCTTGTCGTTTTAGATTCTATTTTACTTATTGATAAATTAATAACATCAATTAATTTATTATTTAATTTTCCTTTCAAAATAATTCTCCATCTATATCTATTTTTTATTCTATCAATTGGACATGGCAGAGGTTTATAAAGCATTGCTTTTATGTTTTGATTTTTTATATAACTTTCTAAATAATTATATAATCTTTCTGATACATTTTTTATTTTTTCTTCATCTGTATCTGTTATACCAATACATATTATATCGCAAAATGGTGGGTATTTCAACTGTTTTCTTATTTCTATCTCTGTTTCATAGAAAATATCATAGTCTTGTTTTTTACTACACTCAATTGCAAAATTTTCTGGATTATATGTTTGGACAATAACTGTTCCTTGCAAATTTTCTCTTCCTGCTCTTCCAGCTACTTGGGTTAATATCTGAAAGGTTCTTTCATTTGCTTTATAGTCTTCTATATATAAACTACTATCGGCTGAAATAACTCCAACTAAAGTAACTTCAGGAAAGTGATGTCCTTTAACTACCATTTGCGTACCAATTAAAATATCAATATGTTCATTTTTAAACTTATTTAAAATTTCTTCATGTGAATTTTTTTTAGTAACCGTATCTACATCCATTCGTATAGTAGATGCAGTTGGATACAATTTATTAATTTCTTCTTCTAACCTTTGAGTTCCTGTTCCAAAGTATTTTATATTTTTACTTTTACACGCTGGACATTCTGTTACATTTTTTTGTTCATGACCACAATAATGACATTTTAGCCTGTTATTTTTTAAATGATAAGTCATGGTTATATTACAATTTTTACATTTTATTGTATAGCCACATTCACGACACATTACAAAAGTTGAATAACCTCTTCTATTTAAAAATAAAATAGTTTGCTTTTTATTTTTTAAATTTTCTTCTATTGCAGTATACAATTTAACACTTAGTATACTTCTATTTCCATTTGCAAGTTCATTTCTTAAATCTACAATTTGTACCGTTGGTAATTTAGAAGAATTCGCTCTTTTGCTTAGCTTTAATAAATCTATTTTTCCACTTTTTGCTTTAAAATAAGTATTTATATCCGGTGTAGCACTTCCAAGTACTAGTGGTATATTATTTTTTTTAGCAATATATCCAGCTAGTTCTTTTGCATTATATCTAGGATTAGTTTCAGATTTATAAGAACTGTCATGTTCCTCATCTATAATAATTAATCCCAAATTTTGTATAGGTGCAAATATTGCAGAACGAGCACCAATTACAATTTTGCATTCTCCATTTTTAATTTTGTTCCACTGGTCGTATCTTTCCCCCATAGATAGCTTACTATGTAATACTGCAATTTTTGATTCCCCAAATCTTGCAATAAATCTGTCAACCATTTGTGGTGTTAAAGATATTTCTGGCACAAGAACAATAGCTGTCTTTTCTTTTTTTAAAACTTGTCCTATTAATTGTAAATAAATTTCTGTTTTCCCAGAACCGGTTACACCATATAGTAAAGCCTCTTTGTATAGGTTATTCTGAATTGCATTATTTATATTATCATAAGCCTGCTGTTGTTCCATAGTTAACTTTAAGTTTGTAGTTGGCTTAATTTCTTTATGTGCAAATGGATTTCTTTCTACTTTTTGTTCTATAATTTCAATATAGTTTTTCTTTTCTAAAGCTTTTAATACCACACTTGTTGTATCTGTTAAAATTTCTAACTCTGTACTTTGAATACCATCATTTTTTATTAAAAAGTCTAATACCCTTTTTTGTTTTTCAGATTTTATAGTTCCATTTTCTAAGCTTTCTTCCACATCTACTATGTCTTTTTTCAAATAAACAAAATTTAACATTTTATCTTTAACTCTATTTTCCAATATTTTAGTAGAAGTTCCTGGTGGAAGCATTAATTTAATGCAATCTGATAAATTGCAAAAATATCTTCTAGCCATTAGTTTTGCAAGTTCAATGTTTTCTTTGGTTAGTTTTATTCCATCTTGTATTTTGGCAATATCCTTTATTTTATACTCCGACTCTTCTTTAAAACCAATTATAAAACCTTCTTCAAGTGTTTTTTTATTACCAAATGGTACTAAAATTCTATCTCCAACACAAATAGTACCTTCCATATTAGCAGGTACATTATAGTCAAAAGTTTTATTTAAATTTTTTACATTACTATTTATAATAACTTGTGCTATCAAGACTCATCTATTCCCCATATTATTTATTTAAACACAAGTATATCAAATTATTAAAAATTAAACAAGATAAAAATTATTTTTAAATTTTTATTATAAGAATATATTTTTTACATATTTTTTCTTTTTTAACTCATACTATTAGCAATATTATTGCTAATGAGAGGTATTGTTTATGGATATTTTAAAAGTTAGTTTTTTATCTTTTAGTTCTTTTATTGTTTTATTTATTCTTACTAAGTTGATGGGTAATAGAGAAATGTCACAACTTAGCATGTTTGATTACATTATTAGCATTACTATTGGTTCTATTGCTGCTGAAATGGCTACTGCTTTAGAAGATGATTTTACAGAGCCTTTAATAGCCATGATTATTTATGCTATAGGAGCAATTGTTGTTTCTTTTATTGCATTACATTCTATTAAAGCTAGAAGATTTATTTCTGGCACAACAAAAATTTTATACGATAATGGAAAGTTATACTCTAAAAATTTAAAAAAAGCTAAAATGGATTTAAATGAATTTTTAATGGAATGTAGAACCAATGGTTATTTTAATTTGGCAGATTTACAAACCGTTTTATGGGAAACTAATGGAAAAATAAGCTTTATTCCAAAGGCTCTCAAAAAAACCGTTACTCCAGAAGATTTAAACTTAAATCCGAAACAAGAATTTTTAGTAACTAATATTATTATTGACGGAAAAGTTTTAGAAGAAAATTTAAAAAATACTGGTAACAATTTAAAATGGTTACACGATAATTTAGAAAATCAAAAAGCAGGTAGAATTCAAGATATTCTTCTTGCTACCTGCGATAAAGATAATAACTTAAGTGTTTATAAAAAAATTAGTAATTTAGATAATTCTCATGATTTTTTTCAATAATCTATATTTCTAAGCACTAGAATTGATTAAATCCTCCTCCAAATGGAGGTCTAAATGGCGGTCTTGGTCTTCCTTGATTGCCTAATAATTCTCTTAGTACAAGTATTCTTATAAGGTCTCTTAATAAAGGGTTTCTATTTCTGTTTTCCTGTCTAACATTAATTGTGTTACTTGTGCTATTAGTATTAGAACTTACACGATTATTAGTCATGTCTGTTTTATTATTTTTATTGTTTTGTACACTAATATTATTAGGCAATGTACTTCTATTTTCCTGAATGGATTCATTGTTTTCTATATTTACATATATTTCATTTGTTATTCTACTTACCAAGTCTTCACTAATATTTTCGGATACATTCATGCATGCTTTGCAAACCATTGGATAAATAATTTTATAAATTTCGGGATACATATTATCTATATTAGATTGATTATATGTAATAAAATTTTCATCTTCATAAATATAGTTGTTAGGATTCATATTAATAAACGGACCACCATTATATCCTAAAGAATTTCTCATATATTCTTCGTATGGATTATTATTATACATAAAAAACCTCCTAAATATAATATTTATATATTATATTGGAGGTTTTTATTTTTGGTTACAAACTATTTACTAGTTCTTTAAATTTATTTCCTCTATCTTCAAAATTTTTGAACATATCAAAACTTGCACTGGCTGGAGAAAGCAATACTATATCTCCTTTATTGGTTACTTTTTTTGCTAATAAAATTGCATTTTTTAATTCATCACACATATATATTTTTATTTGTTTTTGTTGTTTTTCTGCTTCTTCTTTTACTGCATCGAATATTTTAGTAGCAGTTGCTCCTATTAATATTAAATTATCTACCTTTTCTAATATAGGCCTTGCAATTGGTGTATAATCTAAATTTTTATCGTATCCACCTGCTATTAAAGTAATTCTTTCATCAAATGAATATAATCCCGCTATAGTTCTTGTGGGGCTAGAACCTATTGAATCGTTATACCATTTTACTCCATCTAATTCCCTAACAAATTCTAATCTATGTTCTACTCCTTTAAACTGCTTTACCGTTTTAACTGCATCTTCTATTTTTACAAGTGTTTCAGTAGCAGATAATGCCGCACATACATTTTCATACATATGTCTTCCTCTTAGTATTAGGTCATCCGTATTTAAAATGTGTTTTCTTAATTTATCTTTACACTCTTTTATAATGTTGCCATCTAGTATTATACCATCTTCTAGTTTTGTTTTACTACTAAAGAATTTAACTGTACCTTCTGCTTCTTTACTACACTCTCTTGTTATATCATTATCATAATTTAAAATTACTATACCATCTTCATTTTGATATTTAAAAATATTTTTCTTAGCCTCTATATATTCTTCATACGAACTATGTACATTTAAATGATTTGGTGTAATGTTGGTAATAACAGATATATTAGGACTTATTTCCATTCCCATTAATTGAAAACTACTTAATTCTAAAATAGCAATATCTTCTGGTTTCATTTCATATAATTTAGTAAACAACGGTATTCCTAAGTTTCCTCCTAAATAGCAGTTATATCCATTGTTCTTTAATATTTTATATATCAATGTAGTTGTAGTTGTTTTTCCGTCGCTTCCAGTTATACCAATTATTTTTCCCGGGAATAATTTCATGAACATTTCAATTTCAGTTGTAATAATAGCTCCTCTTTCTTCTTCTAATTTTAATTCCTTTTGAGTTGGCATACAACTAGGTGACCTAAAAATAATATCAAAATTTAATAACTTATTTAAGCTATTTTTTCCAAACGAAAATTCATATCCGTATTCAGTTATCTTATCTAATATTTGTTTTGGTATTTTTTCTATTTCTCTATCATCAAATATAGTTACCTTTGACTTAAGATTGTATAAATAATCTAATAGAGGTATATTACTTACACCTAAACCTATAATTGCAATTTTACTTTTTTTTAGAAATTGATTTAATTCTATTAATTTTTGATTTTCATAAGGCATTCTTTATATCACTCCATTCATAACTCATATAATGAAATTTTTATTCTAATTGCATAGAATATTCTTTTATTACTCCTAAAACCATATCTGTTGATTCTTCTACAGATCGACATTTTGTAACATCCAAGTTTATTGTATTTGGATGTATTTTATAAAAGCCCGCTACTTTTTGTAAAGCATCTCTTATTTTTATATTTCTTTTCACTTCATTTTGATTATTTTTTTCTTTATATTGTATGCATTTTCTTTTCACACGTTCCTCTAAGCTTGCTGTAACAAATAAGTGGTAATCTAACTTTGGATAAATTTCCATTAAAGACCTTCCTGAAACAATTACATTATTATCTTGTTTCAATTCATCTATTAATTTTCTTGCAAATTCAAATAATTTTGTATTGTCCGCAATTCCTCCAATAATAGACACAGCTAATGAGGATGCCTTAGATTGTAGTTCTTCTTCGTCTGCTAATTTTCCATCTATATAAATTTTAGATTCCCTATCTTCCATTTTTATTTCTACATTTAAATCATCCATATATTTTTTTATGTCTGCATTTTTTGTTAATTTCTTTAATTTAAATAAATTATGTCCTTTTTTCATTAAAGTATATACAATAGCACGATATAAATTTCCACCATTTAAAAGTACAGAATTTGGATCTCTTTTTAATAACTCTCTACATATGCTTGTTTTTCCTGAACCCACTAGTCCTTCTATTCCTATAACAATATTATTATTTTCCATATTTTCTCCTCTTTTTATTGCATAGAAAAAATCGACTTTTAGCTTGACCAGATTTAAGATTTTTCCATATACAACAAAGTTAGGCTACATATATTCGCCCGAGCGAATCGAGTAGCATGTATTTTGCGCTTTCTTCAGAGAATTGCTCAGCGAAATGCCTTTCTTATATAATTATATAACGAATAAAAATAAAAATCTAGTATTTATATCATATTTCGCATTTTATATTGCAATATTATTTTAAAAAATTAATATTTTTCTATTGTATTTATTTTTTTTTTGTTATATTATGTTTGTAATAATATTTATTTTTACCAAGGAGGCTAAAGATTTATGCCAAGAGTAACAAAAGACACACCAAATAATGATATAGAAAAGAAAAAAACAAATAAAAAGAAATCCTTAACTGTTTCAAAAAAAGCAGTATCTAAAAGTACTACCACAAAAACAAATAGTAAAACTGGTAACGCAAAATCAAATAAATCATTAAGTAAAGAAAAAAATAGAAATACAAAATCATCTTCTAAAGCTAAAAAGTCTACCATAACTTCTAAAACAAAAGCAACTAAAAAGAAAAATACTACTAATATAAAAAAACTGGAAGGCAATATTTTTGCTGAATATTATGATTTGCCATATAGATACAATGAAACTATTGTAAAAATTCTATATCAAACTCCAACTATTCTATTTGTTTATTGGGATATTTCTGATAGCGACAAAGAAAAATTTATTCAAGAATACGGTGAAAACTTCTTTAATAATTCAACACCAATTTTAAAAGTATTTAATTTAACTAAAAATTATAGTTTTGAAGTTGAAATTAATGATTATGCAAATAGTTGGTATATTAATGTGAATGATGCAAATTGCGACTATAAAGTTGAACTTGCTCGTAGATCATTTAACTCTAAAAATAATTATTCCGACTATATTTACATATCATCTTCTAACCACATTAATTTTCCTAATGACCATATTTTACTTGAAAAAATATCAGATGTTATTCGTTTTAAAAATGTAAAAACAAATACAATTTCTACTAAAAATATTGGTACCTTGCATTTAGTAGGTATTAACAAAATTTATAACGCATACAATTTTTATCAAAAATTTTATAAGGATGAAATATTGGAAGAAATTAATAATAAAAAAATAATGAATCCATCTTCTTCATCTTGGAGTTAAAATAAATTTTAAACTAACAAATTAAAAAAAGCTTTAATTTTCTTTAATTTGTTCATACCAGATTTGTGTAGTTTTCTATTATAAATAAAAAAACTAAAAAATTAAGCAATTATAGCTTTTTTATATGGAGCAGGTTTTGTACCTGCCCCATATAAATTTATAATAATATTTATTTATAAATATAAACAATATTTTTATTTAAGGAGAAACTTATGAAAAAAATAAATGGATATGTAAGCTTTGTATTACATGCACACTTACCTTTTGTTCATCATCCAGAAAGCGAAGATTATTTAGAAGAACAATGGTTATTTGAAGCCATTTCAGAAACATATATACCTTTATTAGTAAATTTTAAAAAATTAGAAGATGAAAATGTGGACTTTAGAATTACAATGTCTATTACTCCTCCTCTATTATCTATGTTAGATAATGAGTTGTTACAAGAAAGATATATAAAATACTTAAAAACACATATTGAACTATGTAAAAAAGAATTAGAACGTACTAAAAATGATTCTAGGCTAAATAGTTTGTCTAAATATTATTTAGATAGATACTCTAATGATTTGCATATATTTAAAGATATATATAACTGCAATATTATACAAGGTTTTAAGCACTTTCAAGATATAGGTGTTTTAGAAATTATAACATGCGGTGCAACACATGGATTTTTCCCTATTTTATTTGTAAATGAAAAAACTGTGAAAGCACAAATTGCTGTTGGTGTACAAACATACGAAAAATATTTTGGCAGAAAACCTCGTGGCATTTGGTTACCAGAATGTGGATATGTGCCAGAAGCAGATAAATATTTAAAAGAATTCGGTATTGAATATATTATTACAGAAACACATGGTATATTATATGCAAATCCAACTCCTATTTATGGTACATGTGCACCAATTGTTTCTCCAGAAGGTATTGTTGCTTTCGGCAGAGATTTAGAATCATCTCGCCAAGTTTGGAGTTCTATAAATGGTTATCCAGGTGATTATAATTACAGAGAATTTTATCGTGATATTGGTTATGATGTTGATTATGAATATATAAAACCTTATATTGCATCTAACGGAGCTAGAGTTCCTACTGGAATCAAGTATTATAGAATTACAGGTAAAGACTGTCCTAAAGATTATTATAACCCTAGATGGGCATTAGATTCTGTTGAAAAGCAAGCAGGTCACTTTTTCGATTCAAGGCAAGCACAAATTAATGGTATTTGCACCTATATGGATAAACCTCCTATTATTCTTTGCCCTTATGACGCAGAACTATATGGTCATTGGTGGTATGAAGGTCCATTATGGCTATACACCTTATTTAAGAAAATTTATTACGATGAATGTAATTTTGCTTTAATTACACCTGGTGAATATATTGATAAATATCCAGAAATGCAGGAAT
Source organism: uncultured Clostridia bacterium (assembly GCA_947589445.1). Lineage (GTDB taxonomy): Bacteria > Bacillota > Clostridia > TANB77 > CAG-508 > HGM13634. The sequence continues at coordinate 28,988 of CANQAB010000003.1, forward strand.
CTACCCCATGTCGTTCTAGTTGGGGTGCTAATGGTTATAATGGTGTTTGGCTTAATCAAACTAATGATTATGTACATAGACATCTTCATAAAGCAGGAGACAGAATGGTTGAACTTGCTCATTTATTTCCTAATGAACAAGATGAATTTAAAAAGTTTGCATTAAATCAATGTGCTAGAGAATTACTATTAGCTCAGAGTAGCGATTGGTTATTTATTATTACAAATGGTACTATGGTTGATTATGCAAAGAAAAGAATTAAAGACCATATCGGAAGATTTACAAAATTATATTATTCCTTAAAAAATAATAACGTTGATAAATATTTTCTGGATAATATAAGTAAAATAGATTCTATATTTCCAGAAATAGATTATATGATTTTTTATTAACACTTAAAAGTTCCTTCGAATAAAATAATGTATATCTAAAAACTTTTTAGTAGATAATATGTTATAAGGAGGGACTTTTTCTATTCTATGAAATCACTTTGCATAAAAACAAATTATTCTCACGTTATTAATTATTTACTAAAAAATTTTGAAAATATTAACCTTGAAAACACATATATTAGTATTAGAAAATTTAAGCATTTTAACAATATTATTATTCATTACTTAGGCAAAGAATATGTTAAATTTAATAATAAATTATCTAATATTATAACAAAATGCATTATTAATTATTACGAAGAAGAATTAATTTATAATAATATAAATCTAAATTATTTTTATTTTAATACTTATGAAAAAAAGAAAATTTTAGAAAATACTATAAATTTATTAATGGAAGAAAATACTTATAGCTTACGTTATGATTGCATTAATAATGAAATATTTAAAAATATTAGCATAAATCATTCTTTTTATTTGCAACCATTTATTAATTTTAAATTAAAAAAATATGTAGATTTACTTAATAGTCAAATAGACTTGGCTGTTAATAAATTTTTAATAGATAGAGAATATTTAGAATTTGTAAATATTTTAAAATTATATATTAGATCCGAATCTGAAAATTCTAAAATAGAACATTTACATCTTATTTATAAAGATAAAACATCTATTATTGTAGATGATAATAAAAATATTATATCATGCAATGATAATATGAAAAAAGCAAAATATATTTCTGACATCTCTTTTTCTTCTAATGATTTTGCTTTAAATACTTTATTAAATTTGATTCCTAAATCTATTACTATACATCTTGTAGATGGATTCTGTGATGAATTTATTAATACCTTAAAATTAATATTTCAAGATAGAGTTAAAATATGTGAAGATTGTGACATTTGTAATATGTATCGCTGTAAACAAAAAACAAATAAGAAAAATCTTTGATTTTCCTTATTTATTTGTGCACGATTTAAAGTTTTCAACTATAATAAAAAAACCTCAAAAGACTGGCAATTGTTGCTTTCTATACAATAGGAAAATATTAATTTTCTAGTGTATAAAAAAATAAAATCTCCTTGCTTAGAAGGAGATTTTTTCGGTTATTTAGTATCTTTTTTGTTACTTTTTCTAGAAAACAATATATATATTGTCATCATTGCTATTATCGTCCATGGAAGCCAATTCAGAGTTTTTGACAAAAAGCTATTACCTTCGTTTTCTACATTCAGCCCTGTTATTCGTGCATCTTTAGAAAAATAATTAGGTACCAAATCTTGTATATCTAAAGTTTGTACCTCGCCTGCTTTTATGTCAATTGTTTTCTCAATATGGCTTACCTGTTTGTTTTCTGTAATATCTAAACTAATATTTACAGAACACGTTACACTAGAGTATATACTTACAGAGTGTTCTGAATGTTTTGACAAAATCTCATCATTCTTTTTACACCCCGCAAATACCAGCATAACAAGTAACAATATTACAGTTCCTACCACTTTTAACCGACGTTTTCTCATGGAAATCTTCCTTTCGAATTTATTTAGCATATAGCTATAAATCTTATTATAACATAATTAATTATAATTTGCAAGTTTTATGTGTACTTAATTTAAAATAATTTCCTTGACCACCTATTTAATTTATGATATATTACGCTAAAGAACAATATTGCTTTAGCGGAGGTTAAATACGTTGTCCAGTTTTGTTTTAAAAATGATTGCAATTGTTTCAATGGTTTTTGACCACACAGGATATATTTTATTTAAAAATCTCTCTTGGATGAATTATATTGGTAGACTTGCTTTCCCTATTTTTGCATTTCAACTTACTGAGGGATATTCTTATACTAAAAACTTAAAAAAATACTTTTTACGATTGTTTATATTTGCTATTATTTCTCAAATACCATATATGCTATTTTTAAGTACCTTTAGTAATAATATACATCTTAATATTTTATTTACATTAATTTTAGGACTATTAACCATAACAATTTATGAGAAATTAAATAATAAATATTTAGGAATACTTCTTGTAATTTTATGTTGTATTTTTGCTCAGTTTTTATTTTTTGATTATGGATGGTTCGGAATTGCCATTATCTTCATATTCTATAAATTTAAAAGTAAAAAAGTTTTGATGAATTTATTTTTTATTTTAACAACTTTTATTAACTATTTTTACGAATTTTTAACTTCTTTTCGTTTAGAATATATATGGATTATTTTTTATTGCTCTATGGCAATAATACCAATAAATTTATATAATGGAAAAAAAGGAAAAAATATAAAATATTTACTATATATTTTCTATCCACTTCATCTTATTATTTTATATCTTGTCCACCTTTATGTTAATTTTTAAATCAAGATAAGGGGGGACCAAAAAGGGTCTGACCCTTTTTGGTTCCCCTCTCCCTCTATGTTAATTATTGTTGCCACAACACCCAAAATTTGTGAATAATAGTAAAAATACAATTAAGAAAAATAATATTGTACTATCTCCACAACCATTATTGTTACAACCACAGTTTCTGAACAGTCCACTTAAAGGACCTCCAGAATAAGTATTGTTTCTTACTTCTTCTTGCATATAATCTCCTCCCTCTATTTTCTTTAAGATATAGTATGAAAGTTTTGTTTTTTATGTTACAATATACATATAAAATTTAAAAAGTAATTTTAGAATGGAGTTTCTATGATTAGTAAAAGAATAGAATTATTATCTCCTGTTCGGAGATTTTGAATGTTTAAAAGCTGCTGTACAAAATGGAGCAGATGCAATATATTTAGGTGTTTCAGATTTTAATGCAAGATATGGAGCTACTAATTTTTCAATAGAAGAACTAGAAAATGCAATTAATTATGCTCATTTAAGAAAAGTAAAAGTCTTTCTTACTCTAAACATACTAATAAAAAATGAAGAATTTAATAAAGCTATAGAATTGGCTATAAAAGCATATGAATTTGGAATAGATGCTATTATTGTTCAAGATATTGGATTAGCTAGTATTCTTATTAAAAATTTTCCAGATTTACCAATCCACGCTAGTACTCAAATGACTTGTCACAATTTATCTGGTGCAAAAATATTAGAAACAGCTGGTTTTAAAAGAATTGTTTTGTCTAGAGAATTATCTTTGAGTGAAATAGAATATATAACAACAAATACTTCTTGCGAAATTGAAGTGTTTGTTCATGGTGCCCTTTGCATTTCATATTCAGGACAATGTTTATATTCTAGTTTAATTGGTGGACGTTCACGGTAATCGTGGTAAGTGTGCTCAAGGATGCAGACTTCCATATACTTTACTAAAAAATGATACTCCAATTGAGAAAGGTTATTTACTAAGTCCTAAAGATTTATGTTCTTTAGAAATGCTACCGGAATTAATAAAAACTGGAATAACATCTTTAAAAATTGAAGGAAGAATGAAAAATCCTGAATATGTTGCAACTGTTACTAAAATTTATAGAAAATACATAGATAAAATAATGCATAATGAAAAATATGAAATTGAAGAACAAGATAATAAAGATTTAATACAAGTTTTTAACCGTGGAGGTTTCTCTCTAGGTCATCTATCTGATAAACCAAATAAGAGTTTAATTTATAAAGAAAAACCAAATAATATGGGAGTTTATATTGGAAATGTATCTAAATATAATTCTAAAAAAGGTCACATTACTTTAGAACTAATTGATGAATCTATAAATATTGGAGATACTATTACTTTTGAAAAAGAAAATACAAACTATACTATTTCTGAATTAATGAATAGTAAACAAAATTTAGTAACAGGTACCCCACATTCTATTGTAACAATTGGTAGAATGAAGGGTAATATTAATTCAGGTGATAAAATATATAAAATTACTAGCAAAGAACTATCAAATAGAATAAAAAAGGTTTTATCATCTGAAAATAAAAAGCAGACTCTTAACGCAGTATTAGATGTACATATAGGTACACCTATTTGTCTTCAATTAAGTGATAAATGTGGGCATAAAGTAAAAATAGAATCTACCGATTTTCCTGAAGTGGCAATTAACTCTCCTATTACAAAAGAAAAACTGGAAAATCAGTTAAATAAATTAAACAATACTCCCTACTTTCTTAAAAATATAAAAATTAATTTAGATAATAATGTATTTATATCACATATTAGTACTATTAATGAATTAAGAAGAAATGCCATTCAAAAATATTCAGAAATAATAATTAATGAATACAAAAGAAAAATTAAAAATGATATTTGTTATCCATCTTTAAATATACCTGATATCAATGTAAAAGCAAATCATAAAATTTGTTTATTATTAAATATATTAAATTTAGATTTTGATTATTTACAGTTAAAAAATGTTAATAAGTTATATATTCCATTAAAATATTTTTGTACAAAAAAATATGATAAAGTTTTAAAAAATTTATCAAACAATTTTAATTTATATATTTACTTACCTAATATTTTAAAACCTAATTATAGAAATTTATATAAAGATACAATTAATAATACTATAAAAAATTATAAAATAAAAGGTTTTGTAGTATCTAATATAGGAAATTTCGATTTATTAAAAGAATATAGAAAGGATTATGAATTAATTGGTAACTTTAGTTTAAATATCTTTAATAATATTTCTTGTGATATTTTAGATGTTGATACAGTTACAATTTCGCCAGAATTAAATAAAGAAGAAATTAATGTAATTGCAAAAAATTGCAGAATTCCTAGTGAATTTATTGTATATGGTAATATTCCTTTAATGACATCTGCGTATTGCTTATTAGGACATTCTAATAAGTGTTATCCAAATTGTACACAAAAGTGTAATTTGAATAATAAATATTTTATAAAAGACAGAATGAACTTTTTATTTAGGGTATTACCAGATAATATACAAACTATCACAACTATTTACAATAGTAAAATTAACTTTATTGATGTAAATGAAATAAGTAGCGTAACAAACTTTAGAATTGATATATTAGATGAAAATATTGAAGAAATTAATGATATTATTAATTTTGTACTTGAAGGAAAACGCTTAGAAGGTAAAAATTATACTAACGGAAATTTAAATAGAATAGTATAAAATCCCTTTATATTAAAGGGATTTTTTATATATTCACTATTGCATTTAAGATTATTTAACTTTTTAAGAATACTCAAATCTGCCAGAAAAAATCTGGATTACAGAATAAATCTTGCCAAAACTTAAAATTTATATGTTCATAATTGAAACAGCTATTGAAAAATATATTAAAATTGAACCAGTATCTACTATTGTTGTAATTAATGGTGCTGCCATAATTGCTGGATCTAATTTTAATTTTTTAGCTAACATAGGTAATATACAACCTAAAGTTTTAGCCAAGCATACTGTTGCAATTAAAGTTAACCCTAAAACAATTGATAATTTTAAATCGTGATATTGTATTAATACTCGAACAGAATTACAAATACCTAATACTAATCCTACTAAAATTGCAACCCTTATTTCCTTCCATATAGCTTTAAAAAAATCTTTTAATTTTATTTCATCCATAGCCATACCACGAATAATTAAGGTTGAACTTTGTGAGCCACAATTTCCACCCGTATCCATTATCATTGGTATAAATGAAACTAATAATGGTATTGCTGCAAATGCCTCTTCATAATGAGTTAAAATTGCTCCGGTAAGCGTAGCAGAAATCATTAATAGTAATAACCATAAAATTCTATTTTTTGCATGTTTCCATACAGAAGTTTTAAAATAAGAATCCTCTGTTGGTGTCATAGCTGCCATAATTTCAAAGTCCTCTGTATTTTCATCTTGTAATACATCTATGGCATCATCAATTGTAACAATTCCTACTAATCTATTTTCTTTATCTACAACCGGAAGAGCCATTACATCGTATTTATCAAATTGCTTTGCAACTTCTTCTTTATCATCTAATGTATTAACTGTAATCACATTCGTTTCCATAATATTCTTTATTAATGTATCTCTTTCTGCTAGTAATAGGTCTTTTATATCTACTATTCCAATAATTTCTCTTCTAATATCTAAAACATAACAAGTGTAAACAGTTTCTTTATTTAAACCTATTTTTTTGATTTTCTTAAACGCTTCTTCTACTGTCATATTTACTTTTAAGTCAATGAACTCTGTTGTCATAATACTTCCTGCAGAATCTGATGGATATTTTAATAATTCATTTATTGTTTCCCTGTCTTCTTTGTTTACTGTTTTTAAAATACGTTTTACTACATTTGATGGCATTTCCTCTATTAGGTCTACTGTGTCATCCATAAATAATTCATCAACTACTGTTTTTAGTTCTTTATCTGTTAAACAATTTATTAGTTTTTCCTGTAAGTCTGGCTCCATATAAGAGAAAACATCAGCAGCCTCATCTTTTGGTAACAATCTAAAAAGTAAAACCATATCTTCTTCAGATAATTCTTCAAATAAAAGTGAAATATCCTGATTATTTACCTTTTCCATATATTGATATAAATTACCATATCTTTTTGTTTCTAATAATTCTATTATTTGCTTTTTTATCTCTTCATTCATTTTTGATTTCCTCTTTTATTCTACAAATTAAAATTAGGCACATATTCCTCTTCATGTTCTCCTAATTCTTGCATATATCCATTTTGTATATTGATGTCATACACAAAATTTTCTATTGTTTTATATTCTTCTAATGTTAGTTTTCTATTTAGTTCTTTTATTTCTTTTGCATAATAACATGGAAAATATTGTGCCATTATACTAACGTATACGTTCGAGTCTATATTTGCCTTTATCCATTTTAGAATATTTATAGAATTTTGTATATGATTTGGCAAAACTAAATGTCTTATTATTAATCCTTTTTTTATAATTCCATTTTCATCTAATAATGGTGCTCCTACTTGACGATACATTTCTTTAATTGCTTGTGTCGCATATTTAAAATAATGTTTCACTCCAGAAAATTTTAGTGCAATTTCATCATAATAATATTTTAAATCTGGTAAATATACATCTATATACCCATCTAATTTTTTAATCATCTCTACATTTTCATAACCATTTGAATTATAAACGATAGGTATATTTAGGCCTTTCTTTCTTGCAATTTTAATTGCTTCTATTATTTGGCAAATATATATAGTAGGTGTTACTAAATTAATATTATTGGCACCCTTTTTCATTAAGTCTATAAAAGTATTTGCTAATTGCTCTACAGATATTTCATTTCCTTTACCTTCCCAACTTATTTCATAGTTTTGGCAGAATTTACATTTCATATTACAATTAGAAAAAAATACTGCTCCTGAGCCATTTTTTCCACTAATACATGGTTCTTCATAATAAAAAAGTGTAGCTAATGCGATTTTAACTTTTTCTCTTGCCCTACATCTTCCAATTTGACCTTGCAATCTATTTACTTTACACATATGTGGACATAATTTACATTCCGAAAGTTCTTCATACATTGTTTCTCCTTATAATTACTATTGTGTATCAATTTCTTTTAATATAACATCATGTGCACTTCCTTCTAATATACTAACATTAGATACTAAAGTTAATCTTGCCTTTTCATGTAGTTCTGGTATAGTAGTACTACCACAATTACACATTGTTGATTTTATTTTAGCAACTGTAATTGCTAAATTATCTTTTAATCTTCCTGCATATGGAATATACGAATCTACACCTTCTTCAAAAGAAAGTTTGCTTTCTCCTCCCATATCGTATCTTTGCCAATTTCTTGCTCTATTAGAGCCTTCTCCCCAATATTCTTTAACAAATCCATTTCCTTTTTTTATTACTCTTGTTGGACTTTCATCAAATCTAGCAAAATATCTTCCCATCATAACAAAATCTGCTCCTAAAGCTAATGCTATTGTAATATGATGATCATGTACAATTCCTCCATCTGAACATATTGGAATATAAATACCTGTTTCTTTATAGTATTCATTACGCGCTTCAACTACATCTAATAATGCAGATGCTTGTCCTCTTCCTATTCCTTTTGTTTCTCTTGTAATACAAATAGATCCTCCTCCTACACCAACTTTTATAAAATCAGCTCCTGCTTCTGCTAAATATCTAAATCCTTCTTTATCTACTACATTACCAGCACCAATTTTTACATTATCTCCATAATTTTCGCGTACAAAGTCTATTGTATTCTTTTGCCAAACAGAGTATCCGTCAGATGAGTCCATACATATTAAATCTACTCCAGCTTCTATTAATGCTGGTATTCTTTCTTTATAATCTCTTGTATTAATACCTGCACCTACTATATATCTTTTATTTTCGTCTAATAAAGAATTAGGATTATTTTTTCTATCTTCATAATCTTTACGGAATACTAAATATTTTAAATTTTCATATTTATCTAAAATTGGCAAACATGCTATTTTATTTTTCCATATAATATCATTTGCTTCTGATAAGCTAATTCCTTCTTTAGCCCATACAACTTTTTCTTTTGGAGTCATAAAATTATCAATTGGAGCATTAAAATCGTCCCTAGATATTCTATAGTCTTTATCTGTAACAAGCCCAACAAATTTCCCATTTTTTGAACCATCTTCTGTTACAATTACAGTTGAATGACCTGTTTCTTCAACTAATTTAATTACTTCTCCTAGTGGTGTTCCTGTTTTTACATTAGAATCACTAACAATAAAACCTGCTTTATGTTTTTTTACATGCCTTACCATTTTAGCTTGTGACTCTATTGATTGAGAACCATATATAAAAGCAAGTCCTCCTTCTCTAGCAAGTGCAATTCCCATTTCTTCCCCAGATACAGATTGCATTATAGCAGATACCATTGGTACATTTGCATAATACTTTGCTTCTTCACCTCTTTTAAATTTTACAAGTGGTGTTCTTAAAGATACATTGCTTGGAATACACTTTTCATCTGTTAAGTTTGGCAATAATAAAAACTCATTAAATGTTCTTGAAATATCTTCTAAAATTTTGGCCATGTTTAATCCTCCTTTATAACTAATACTTTTATGCTATATATAATTTGTTCATTAATATTTATCTTATTTTTATACCATAAATTTTAAATTTTTCATAGTATTTTCTTTATATATTTATAAAAATATTTTTTTATATAAGTATTTGTATGCTTATTTTTGTATATTTATCAATGTTTTCTATTATTTTCTTCATAATATTTTTTTCTACTGCTACGCAACCTGCTGTTGGCCTATAATTAGTACAGTGTAAAAATATGGCACTTCCATTATTAGGTATATTATTGGAATTAGTTTTTATTTCTATTAAGTATTCATATTGTATTGGATACTCTATTAAATGTTCTGCTGAACTCCAATCTACTTTTACTTTTGATATATTTACTAATTGATTATAATATTTAGAATTCGAATCATCCACCCAGTACATATCTTTATTAATTTGCGTACATATTAATCCATTTTTATTTTTTATTTCTGGATGTTGACTTAGTATAATACCAAGTTCAAACTCGCCTAAAGGCGTTTTTCCATCTCCTTCTTTCTTTTCATATGTTAAACCATTTTTTCCAATATATGCTATTGTCTCAATATTAGATTTTGGAAACTCTAATATTGTTTTATTATTTTTATTTGATGTAACATATATTTTGTTGTCCATACATACACCTCTCTGCTAAAATAATATTATAAATATATACGTTTAATACACAACATTGAACATATTCTATGTTTTAGGTAGTAGTATAACTTTGTTAATATATGTTTTTATCTATATTATGGCATTTTAATTTAATTCTTAATAATTCTATAAATATCTCCCCAATTATTTACTTCTTTTATAAATTCATTTTCTTCTAATTTTACTAAATTTGTATCTCTAAAATATAATGTTTTTACTTTATTTTCTGCTAATTTTTTTATAATTCTCCAATCATCATCAATCATAATATCTACTTTTTCATTTTTGCAAATTTCTAATTTATCTTCACACTTCCAATAATATTTATCAAATTTAATGTTATTTTCTTCTAATAACCTTATTGCATCATCTTTCATTTCTTTTACATGTCCACCTCTAGCAGTAATAACTATAAATTGATGTCCTTGATTTTTTAATAAATTATATACACCTATAAATCCTGACATTAAATTGCTTTCTTTGGATACTTTTAAAAAATATTCTTGAATAAATTTTTCTTCTTGCTCTTTTGTCCAGTTATATCTAGCTTGAAACTTTGGTTCCTCTCTATTTACTAGTTGATTTCCTTTAAGAATATCAATATCAAATATTTCTTCATAAGTTCTAAATGTTGTTTCACTATCAATTACAACTCCATCTAAATCTATTCCTATCTTCATTTATATTTCCTCTTTTCTTTACACGGTCAAGTTATTTTACATCTTATTAAAATATGTATGACGAATATATACTCATATATTCCATCACATTTTTATATTCTTCACCATAAAACATTTACTAATTCCTTAATAAACCATTAATTTTTTTCATGTTTTTTACCCATTTTATCACTATATAGAAATTCTTTATTTCAAAATGTATTGCTGTTACTTCATATCCTACATGTTGATTTTAATAATAATTAACAACTTATAATTTATATTTGCTCATAAAAATGAACCCACCTTGTTAAACCTTTTTGTCTAACATTTTGGGTTCACTTCAATTAATGTAAACCTGCTTTTAAATTTTATTTAATATCTCTATATTTTTTAATTTTTATATAAAATACAACTGCTAATGATATAAACATAATAATTATAATCAAAATAATATTTTTACTTTTTCCAGTTTGTGGCAATATACCTTTTGCTGCATTTAAATAAGTAGATTGTGCATTCAGTGTATATTTTGAAGTTTTGGAAACATTATTTGAATTGCTTTCTTTATCAGTAACTTTATTAATATTTGAAATTAATATTTCTGCATCAGTGCTATTTCCAAGCAAATCCATTATTATTATGGTTTCTGTTGTATTCTCACTATATATTTTTGTCATACTCTTTTTATCACTTGATAGTTTCCAACCATTTATTTCTTTCATTTCTTTATTTGATATTATTGTAACTACAACATCTTCTGTTGTCGATTCTGTTGTACTATAATTCAATTGCACTTTAGGTGCATCTTTATCAATATTAGTTATTTTAATATTTATATCTAATGTATTTCCTGCTAAATCCGTTACAGTTACAGTTTCTTCATTATTTAATTTATATGTTTTAGTTAATGTCTTTCCATCTTTTTGCAAATTCCATCCTTCAATTTTTTGAATTTCTTCATTTGCAGTTATCGTTGCTATTACATCTTTATTGGTTGCAAATGTAATATCATAACTTACTTCTGCCATTGGTGCTATTTTATCAATGTTTGCAACATTGATTTTTACCATTTTAGTATTTCCTGCTAAATCCTTTAATTTTATTTCCTCTTCTCCATTTACCGTAAATGTTTTATATATTTGTGTACCATCTTCAGATAAACTCCAACCTTTTACTTCTAGTACTTTTTTATTTAATATTATTGTAACTGTTACGTCTTTATTGGTTAATAATGTAGTACTGTATTTAACATTTGCTTCTATTTCTGTTTTATCTATATTTTCAACCCTAACTTCAATTGTATTTGTATTTCCAGATAAATCAGTTATTGTTACCGTTTCTTTTTCATTTTTTGTATATATTTTTGTTAGTATTGTCTTTGTACTATCTATTGTCCATCCTTCAATTTGTTGTACTTTTTCATTTACTTTTATTGTTGCAGTTACTACTCCATTAGTTGGCTCTTTTGTACTATAACTTACTTGTACTATTGGTGGTGTTTTATCTATAACTTCTACCTCAAATGTTGCTTTTTTTCCCTTATATTCTACTTCTATTGTTTTATAACCTAATTCTTTATTATCAAATCCTGAAATTATAACATCTGCTGAATTCATCGAAATTTCTTTTACTGTTCCATCATTATATAATACTTGAATTATTCCACCTGTTAAATTTAGTTCTTCATTATTTTGAATATATTCAATTTTATCTGGTTTACTTTTTATCGAAATTCCTTCTATTTCATTTTCTATAATTATTTCAACTTTATTCTCATTATCGTTTACTTGCAAACTAGCCTCTGCCGTTCTATCTCCTAATGTTACCGTAACATTGTATTCTCCATTATATGCTCTACCACTATATACATTATTTTTTTCATCAATATTTAATATTTGATTATCGTTTAACCATTTTTCCATAAGTTTTTCATATTCTCTTCTTTCTTCATCAACAATTTTATCTCCATTATATACCCAAAATATAAATTCACTTATGTTTTTATTACTATATACTGAAATTAATGTATCTTTTAAGTAATCTGCCATTATAGCTTTTTCTTGATCATTTTTTGGCTTTTCTCCAAAATAATTATCATATTCTGTTATAACTGCTTCTTTTACTCCTGTTCGATTTAATAATTTATTTATTTCATTATAATACCCCTGTGGTGTGCTTATTGAAGAATTTTTATTATGATATTGTACTCCGATTGCATCTATATTGTCTGTATATTTTTTTATTTTATTTACAGTATCTATCATTCTATCTGTATATTGTGATGTACCTGATATATAATAATCATTTAATACTAATTTTAAGTTTGCATTTGCTTCTCTAGCCTTGTTGAAGCATTCTCCTAAAAATTTAGAATATTCCTCATTGCCAGAATATGTATTACCACCTTTTTTGGTATCTTTTAAAAATGTATTATTATTATAACATTCCTTATTATACAAATAATCCTGAAAATAGTGACTAGTATTAGGTTCGTTTACTACATCCCACTCTTTTACATCCGGATATTTATTAATTAGTTCTTTAATATGATTATAAACATAGTCTTCAAGTTTTTTCTGAATATTCAATCTAATTTCATCTGCCTGTTCTTCCGTAATTTTGCCATCTATGTATTGTTTATATAAATATGCCATTGTACCTTGCTGTAAATTCTCTTCGTTTCCTACTATGTTTTTTAAATCCTCATTACGAACTCCATCCCACCATAGAACATGTCCTCTTAAATACATATCATTATCGTTTGCAAATGAAATTAATTTGCTAACTATTCCCGGATTTCTCTTAAAATATTCCAATTTAAATCCATTTTCGCTTCCTAGTGCATTGAATAAATTGCTTGTTATTCCATTATAATCATTATAGTTTGCTATACCTTCTCCGTTGATTAGTTAAATATCTTATAGCTGTTCCAAATTTAAATTCATTTTTATTCATAGTAATTTGCACTTTTGCGTTATTTACTACATCGCCATTTTGATTTTTAACAATAACACTTACATTATTTTTTCTATATTTTTCAATTCTTTTATATGCTTCTTCTCTCCATAAAGCTCCTAATTCCTGCCCAATATATTTCGTTTTTACATTTTCTTCACCATCATATTCTAAATCTATAACAATATTGCTTAAATTTTTATTTATATCTATTGCAGAAATACTATTATAATACTCATCTTCTTTAGATAAATATAGAATTTTGTCATCAACACTAACACTAATACCATCAATATTAGAAAGTAAATACAATGGAATATATTTAACTCCTTCTATATCTTCAATTTCTACATCAACACTATTATCAATAATAGTATCATCTGTAATATTTTTATTACTATAATCCTTATTGTCAATATATTCAAAAGTTTTAGGATCTAAATCTTTTACCTTCATTATATTAGGTACAGAAATAATATTTTCTTTTATATTTAAAGTAGTCGTATTATAAATTAATTCTTGCTCCATACCTTCTTTGTAATTTTCAAAAATATATGGGAATACAGCATTCATTGGAATCATTACTGTATTATATAGTATAATTGCATTATAACCACTACTATTATATTTTTTTCCATTTTTTCCTAATATTTCTACAGTAAAATTTCGCGTATTTAATGCTATTGTATCTTTCGATTTTATACTATTATTTATAAAACTTGTACTTCCATATTCTTTTATTTGGGAATCAGTTACATATTGATTTTTTTTATATATTAGTTTATTTAGTATAATTACTAAAATAATAATTGTTAAAAATATTAGATATTTTAAATTTTTATATTTATTTCTCATTTTTTTACATCCTTTGTATTTGATTTATTTATCTTTTTGAAATTTAGTAAAATCTTTTGTTTATATAAACGTATTATTTTATTAATATATAAATTTCATGATTTTTTGTTTTATTCTACATTTACATTATATCATTATTCTATTTTTCATGCAATCATTTTTCTTTTTTTATTATTTGTAAATATAGGCAAATTTTTATATTTTTTCTAATTCTTGATTTTCAATTACTATAAGATATCAAAATTCATATATATAAGCATTTTCAATCGCATTTTTCCCGTTTTCTTCTATATTAAGATTGATTCCTATGTCTTTAATTGTTTTAAGTTCTATACCTCTTTTGGCTAATTCATCAGCATATTTTTTTACTTTTGCTGGATTAGTTGTTGCAAATAATACCTTCAATTCACTTCATTCTCCTTTATTTATATTTTTCTTTTTTACTATACCATATTTTTTATTTTTTCTCAACAAATTATATTCTATATTTTTATTTCAAAAAGGGATTGGAATATTATCCCATATTTTACATTTGTGTATATACAAATGTCTTGCTTGTTAAGATGTAAACCTTACCAACTTCACATAATTTTTTTGTACGCTTGACTTTTGTTCATAAGTTAAGTGCTATTATTAATATTATATTTATTAAAATTTATATAATATTAATATATATTTCTTTTCAGTTAGTAAATATAAGTACTAAAAGGAAGGATTGTATAGGTGGGAAAAATAAAAAATGTATATACAAACTGCTATCTTATCATAATTTAATTTACTTGGAATAATCTTATCCATACATATTCTCTCCTTTCAAATTTTATTAATTTTTTAAATCTATTTCTAATAATAATTTATCAAAATCAGATTGATAAAATTTATCCTGTTTTACTCTATATTTTTCAAATTCGGAAATAGCTTTTTCTTCAGCTATTTCATGTGATATTTTTCCTGCATCTTTTAATATATCTCTATCATCTGCTAATAAATATTTATCTATTCTATTTGCCCAATCTTCCATAGTCATTGGAATATTTCTTTTAGCTCTACCTTCTGCTAAATCTAAAAAAGCATTTACTATTCTTTCTAAGTCTTCTAATTCTTCTTTGTTTAAATAATTTTTAGCAATGACCACATCTGTTTCTAAAATTTTTCCATTCGGAGAATGTTTCCATGAAGTTAGTCCCATATGTTCTTTTTCACTATCTGCTCTATTATAAATAATTTCTGCAGCTGTTTGATGTGATACTGCATAATGCATTTTATTTTGCACTTTTTTAAAAAAATTAATTGTTATTGGAGATTTACTATCATAATCAATTGCTGTTGCATAAATATCTGTTATTTTTTGATAAAATCTTCTTTCGCTTAATCGTATTTCTCTGATTTCTGCAAGTAATTCTTCAAAATAATCTTCATCAAAAAATGTTCCATTTTCCATTCTTTTTTTATCTATAATATAGCCTTTTTTTGCAAATTGTTTTAATACATTTGTTGCCCATCTTCTAAATTGAATTGCTCTGTCCGAATTTACTCTGTAACCAACAGATATAACTGCATCTAGATTATAATATTTAACATTTCTCTTTACTTCTCTAGTTCC
>CANQAB010000004.1 GCA_947589445.1 uncultured Clostridia bacterium
TTCCGCAAGTAGGGGTGCGATTAACATTTTTTCATTCACAAATTTATATCTCGCAAGTGACGTTGCGATTAACATTTTTAATTATAGCAGATATTAAATATCTACTACTATTATATTCATTATACACTTTTTTATTTAAAAAAGTCAATAGTTTTCAAAAATTTCTTAAATTTGCCACTTTTTGTATGTTTTTTGTAAGTATTTTTGCCAGTTTATGCATAGTTTTTTAAATTGTTTTTGACACAAACTAGAAATTATTTTATGGTCATTTACTCAAAATACTCTATTCTATCTATTTTATTATCAACCCCAATTTCACAACTGGATTCTTCTTTGCTAGAAAAACCTTCTTTATTTCAATACTTTCTGGAATAACTTGTCCAATTTTTCAACCGTTCTTTTGTGTTACTTCCGTGTGTACCGTACTTTTACTTATTCCGAAACCTTGCTGCACCTCTTACAGTATCTTTTGAATCTATTATATATTTTGCAAGCTGAACTGCTCGCTCTTCTATTGATACACCTCGCATATTACAAAACCTCCATACGAATACATTTGTTTAATTGTATTCGTACAGAGGTTGTATTATGATTAGTTTATTCTTCTACTTTTTCAAACATATCTTTTCCTACTCCGCAAAGTGGACAAGTCCAATCTGCTGGTAAGTCTTCGAATTTTGTCTCTTCTACATCATCATCGTAGATATAACCACATGCCATACATCTATATTTCATTATTTTTTCCCCCTATATTAATCAATTTCTTTTTTCCATAATCCATGTTTGTTACAATATGCATAAATAGTTGAATTTGGAATATATTTGAATTTTACTACTGGCTCATCTCCTGGTTTTAATGCAATTCTAGTTGTATGATTATCTGATACTTGCGCAATCCAAGAGATATAATGTTCCTCATCCATTGGATGATATATTTCTCCTACTTTTACAATTAAATCTTCTCCATTGATTTCATACACTGGTACATGTTTTTCTTGTGCTGCATCTGTAGAATTGGCTTTCATTAATTCCATTTTTTTACCACAACATGTTACATGTTCCATGCTACCGTGAATTAATCCAACCATGTTTCCACAAGTAGGACAAATATAAAATCTAACATTTTCTTTCATAATTAATTTTCCTTCCATTTTTTTATTAGTAATTTTCTGCTTTAATTTCAAAATAAGCCTTTGGATGGTTACAAACTGGGCATACCTCTGGAGCTGATTTTCCAATAACAATATGTCCGCAGTTTCTGCATTTCCAAATTCTATCTCCGTCCTTTGAAAATACTAATCCATCTTCTACATTTTCTAATAATTTTTTATATCTTTCTTCATGTTCTTTTTCTATTTTTCCAACAGCTTCAAACAAGAATGCTATTTTATCAAATCCTTCTTCTTTAGCTTCTGCAGCCATTCTATCATACATATCTGTCCATTCAAAGTTTTCTCCTTCTGCTGCTGCTTTTAGGTTATCTGTTGTAGTAGGTATATCTCCACCATTTAATAATTTGAACCATATTTTTGCATGTTCTTTTTCATTATCTGCTGTTTCTTGAAAAATTGCTGCAATTTGTTCATATCCTTCTTTTTTTGCTTTGCTGGCAAAATATGTATATTTATTTCTTGCTTGTGATTCTCCAGCAAAAGCTTCCATTAAATTCTTTTCTGTTTTTGAACCTTTTAATTCCATAAAATACCTCCTAAATTATTGATTAATTTCGCTTTTAATATATCAAAAATTCTATTCTATGTCAATATTCTAATGGTATTTAATACAGTAATTATAGTAGTTCCTACATCTGCAAATACTGCCTGCCACATATTAGCATACCCTAATACACTTAAAGCTAAAATTGCGATTTTAACTCCTATTGCAAAAATTAAGTTTTGTTTAATAATTCGATTTGTTTTCTTAGAAATTTCTATTCCTTCTAAAATTTTATATAATTCATCTGTCATAATTACAACATCAGATGCCTCTATAGCAGAACTTGAACCAACTCCGCCCCATTGAAATTCCAATATCTGCTCTTGCTAATACAGGGCTATCATTTATTCCATCTCCAACATAAGCTATCTTTTTACTATTCTTGTTATTGTTAATTTTTTCTTCTAATTTTTCATATTTATCTTGTGGTAGCATTTCATAATTTACATTACTTATTCCTACTTGTTTTGCGACTTCTATTGCGATATCTTTTGAATCTCCTGTAAACATGAATGTTTTAATTCCTATTTTATTTAAATTTTCAATTGTTTTTTTGGCATCTGGTTTAACCTCATCTATAATAGTAATACTACCTATTGTTTCTCCATTTATATTTAAATATAAATTAGTACCTATATTATCTTCTGAAATTTTTTTATCTCCTGCAAAATTGTGTTTTCCTATTTTTATTTTCTTTTTATCTATATTGTATTCTATTCCTTTTCCTGATACTTCCTTAAAATCTGTTACTTCTCTATTATTTACTTCTTTTCCCCACTTTGTTAAAATAGATTTTGCTATTGGATGATTTGAAAAGCTTTCTCCCTTTGCAAAATATTCTAAAATGGATTCTTCAGAGTAATTTTTATTATATATATTTATATTAGATACAATAAAATTACCTGTTGTAATAGTACCTGTTTTATCAAAAATAACCTCATCAATATCTTTTAATCCATCTAAATAGTTGCTTCCCTTTACTAGTATTCCTCTTTTAGAAGATTTTCCAATTCCACTAAAATAGCTAAGTGGAACAGATATAGCAATAGAGCATGGACAAGAAATTACTAAAAATGTTAGGGCTTTATATATGCTTTCTGAATAGCTTACATTATGAAATAACATTGGCATAAAAATTGCTACTAAGATTGCTAGAATAATAACAATTGGTGTATAAATTTTGGCTATTTTACTTACTGTGTTCTCTGTTTTTGCTTTTTTGTCTGTTGCATTTTCTACTAGGTTTAATATTTGGCTTACTGTACTATCTTCATATAGTTTCTCTACTTTTATTTCTATTAAACCTTCTGTATTAATTCCTCCCGATAATACCTTATCTCCTTTTGTAACATCTACCAATCTGCTTTCACCTGTTAATGCTGAATTATTTATTTTAGCTGTACCATTTACTATTTCTCCATCTAATGGTACTTTTTCACCCGCTTTTACTATAATAATATCTCCAATTTTTACTTCTTCTGGTGATACTTTATTAAAATCTTCATCCACTTTTACATTTGCATATTCTGGTTTAATATCCATTAAATTTGAAATAGATTTACGTGTTTTACCTATTGCTCTTGCTTCTAGTATTTTACCAATTTCATAAAGAGTAATTACCATGATTCCTTCTGCTATTTCTCCTAATAAACAAGCTCCAATAACAGAAATCACAATTAAAAAGTTTTCGTCTATTACTTTATTTTTTAGTTGTTCATAGGCTTTTTGTGCAGTTTTGCTCAAAAGAATAAAGACAGAAACAATGGTAAAAAGGAGCATAGGGACATTTACTAAATGTAATTGTCTTCCTATAACATAAATAAGTACTCCTACTATTATCCTTAAAATATCTTCTTTATCTCTTTGAACTTCTTCTACTTGTTTTTTATTATTGGAAATAATTGCTGTATCTGGTTCAACGCTTTGTATTATTTTTTGTATATCTTCTTCTACATTTGTTTTTTTATCTGTTCTGAAAGATAATGTTGACGTAGAAAAATTAACAATTACGTCTTTATATTCACTATGGCTTGCAATATGTTTTTCTATCTTTTTAGCACAATTAGCACAATCTAAATCTTTTAGAATAAATCTATAACTCTTCAATGTGTTCACGACCTTTCTTTACTATTTGTGAAATATGCTCATCGTCTAAACTATAATAAACTACTTTTCCTTCTTTTCTATATTTTACTAATTTAGCTTGCTTTAAAATTCTTAATTGATGCGAAATAGCAGATTGGGTTGTTCCTACAATAACTGCAATATCACAAACACAAAGTTCATTATCCATTAAAGCATAAATAATTTTCATTCTTGTTGAATCTGCAAACACTTTAAAAAGCTCTGCTAAATCATATATTAATCCATCTTCTGGCATTATTTTTTTTACCTCGTTTACTGTATCTTGATGAATAACATTTATTTCACATAGTTCTTCCATACTTCTTCCTCCTTATTTGAATATATGAATATTTGTTCATATATTATTATATGATAACCTTAAAATAATGTCAATAAAAAAAGAAAGAATTTTTTCAAATTCTTTCTTTATCTTATTTTTACTTTATCTAAATCTATATCCATTGGATCATAATTTTCTATATAATCTAGAGTTTCCTCCACTGTGCTAGTTACTTTGTATAGTTCAATGCAATCTTCTGTGATAAATCTTTTTTGTATTGAAACCTGCATCATTTTTAGCATATTATCAAAATATCCATCTATATTAAAAATAACTATTGCTTTGTTGTGTCTTCCTAGTTGTTTTAATGTTAATATTTCAAAAAATTCATCAAATGTCCCTATTCCACCTGGTGAAATAATAAAAGCTTCTGCATTTTCATCTAACAATCTTTTTCTTTCTCTCATAGTTTCAGTATGAATAAATTCCGTACAATTTAAAAAAGATATTTCGGAATTATTCTCTTCAAAAAACTTAGGAGAAATTCCTAAAATTTTTCCACCTTTTTCTGCTACTCCTCTTGCAACAGCTCCCATCATACCATTTCTTCCACCGCCGAACACTAAGCTATGTCCATGTTCCACCATTTTTCTTCCTAGTTCTTCTCCGGTTTTTATAAAGTTTTTTTCTATTTCACTACTTGCCGCTCCATATACGCATATTCTCATATAATCATCCTTTCTTTAAAAACAATGTTAATATTATAACATTTAGAATTATATTCTGCAAGTTTAAATTTTATGCTAGTAACTCTTTTACAACTTCATTAATTGTTCTTCCATCTGCTGATGTTCCAATTTGAGCTTTAGCTTCTTTCATAACAGCTCCCATATCTTTTATAGAAGTTGCACCTAAATCTGATATTATTTTAGATATTTTTTCCTTCAATTCTTCTTTAGTTAACTGTTTTGGTAAATATTCAGTTAAAATCTTAATTTCTTGCTTTGCTTGTTCTACTAAATCTTCTCTTCCGCCTTTTTCAAAGTCTTGTAATGAGTCATTTCTTGTTTTTACTTCTTTTGCTATTATTTCTAAAATTTTACTGTCCTCTACTTCTATTCCTTTGTCTTTTTCAATTTGCAAAATAGCTGCTCTTACCATTTGAATAACATTTTTTCTTAAATTATTTTTTTCTTTCATAGAATTTTTTAAATCTTCTAATAATTTTTCTTTTAACATTTTTAAAACTCCTCCTTTAGGTCATTTTTTAATTTTATTAATATATTTTTTGAATTATCATAAGTTATTGTTTCTAATGCTTTATTAAATTCAAACCATTTTACCTCACTTATTTCTTCTTCCTGTGCTTTTTTTATATCATTCTTATTGTGGGCTAAAAAATATACTACTTCTTTCATTACACCTTCTTTATGGCTGTAAGTTTCAGTATATCTATATTTTTCATTAATCTCCACATCTATATTAGTTTCTTCTTTTACTTCTCTAATTGCTGTTTCTATCTCTGTTTCTCCTATTTCCATGTGTCCTTTGGGAAATCCCCAGTGTCCACTATTCTGGTGAACTAATAATATTTCTTTATTTTCATTAACAACAATACAACCACATGATTTTTCCTGTTTCATTTTCTCCCTCCATTCATTTATACATCAAATAAATATGTAGATTCTAAATCTGCTTCAAAAAGCATTAAAGCTAGTGGATATTTTGTAAACGCATTTCCTATTGTACCATATAATTCTTTTGGTTCTGATAATCCCATATGCCATCTAATTGCATATTTTTCTTCTACTGTTAATTTCATATATTCTGTTATCATCATAACAGATTTTTCTCCATGTCCATATGGAATTGTATCTTCCACTGTATAATATGGGACCTTTTCCCATACACCTAATTCATTTTTAGCATTTCTATATTCTACCTTATAAAAGTTAACTTTACAAATATCATGTAGTAAAGCAACAATCTTAATAGTGTCTTCACTTACATTCATTGGAATTGGTGTGTGTTTTAATTTTTCTTTTAATAATTCATATACTTTTAAGCTATGTTCTAATAATCCTCCTTCAAAATTTCCATGAAATCTTGTGCTAGCTGGTGCTTTAAAAAAATCTGTATTTTCTATAAATTTTATTAAATCCTCTATTCCTTCTCTTTTTATACTTTTTAGTAATTCTAGAAACTTCTCTTTCATTTTTAATTATATTCCTTTCAAATTATATATCTGGTTAGAAAATACTTAAATTTAGCACAATAAAAATTTTAATTATTTTTCAACCTTCTACTCCATTTTAATATTATATATATTCTTTACTTGATAGTCAAATTATATTACCTTTATTTATAATATAATTTTTATTAAATTTCGTCAAGAAAATACACCCTAAAATAAAATTTATTTTTAAGGGTGTATGTATATTTTTTTATCTTTCTTCTTCATTATTGATTTCTGATTTTCCATTGCATATTACTTTACCTGTTTTTTCTGGAGATTTTATCTCGCAGTTATATTCCCCATTATCTATATTTATTGCCTTTTTTAGTATTTCAAATAATTCCTTCTTATCATATATATTTTTTAATTTTTGCATTACTATTAACTTTTGATAATATTTATTATATTGACATAAGTCTGATGATAACATTGTTTTCGCAATACCTGATAATACACTCTTTGCCCAAGATCCAGATCTTTTTTCTGTTGCTATGTTGTGTTTTACAGTAAATACAATATTTTTTCTTTCCTGTGTCATTTCACTTTTGCTTAAATTACTCAAAACCATTAAGTCCTTATATTTAAAAAAATATGTTGCATTATCTCTAGCAAATCTTGTTTCATTTTGTTTATCTTCATAATATCTTTCCGCAATAACAACGCTATTTAATCCTATTTCTCCGCTTTCATCTGGTATAACATAAAATTCATAATTATAAAATGGACATTCTTCTTCTACGTCTGTAATTGCCTTATATCCCTTTAATAGGTTAATAAATTCTTCTCTTTCATTTGGATCAATAATAATTCTACTTGGCTTAGTTTGAGCATTTTTTGTTTTAACTTCACTATATATACCATTATTTTTCTTAGTTAACATATTTATTCCTATCAATTTTATAGATGAATGTTTTTCCAATTCTTCTCTTTTTCTATTATTTATTGCTATTTTATATTTCAGATCTTTAACAAATCCTTCTTCCGATAATTGCTTTAAATCTGCTTCAAACAAAAGATTTCTTTTAAATAGATCTACAATCTCTTCCTCGCTGATAAATCCTCTTCTAATATATTCTAACCTTGTATTATAATTAATATTATTATCATTAATTAGTTTACTGTATTCATTACGTACACAATTTAATGATAATTTTCTCTCCTTTGATAAATATTCTAATTCATTTAAATCTATAATTTTATTTTGATATAAATTTAATATTGTCTTTTCGTCATTCCAATCAGCTATTGAATCTAATGTTAATAATTGCTCTTTATAATAATTCTGTATTGCATTATCATATTCTTCTGAATTATCACAACTTTCTATAATTTGCTCCATTAATTGATTTGATATTTCTTCTACTTTCTCTTTCGTTTTTCCTTCTATAAACATATTTTTATATAAATCCAAATATTTCTTATATTTATCTGTAATTTCTTTATTTTCTGGATGATCTTTATGTTGTTTATAATATGTATTTAGTTTACTAAAACTTATATATTCATCTAATTTTGCTTCTTCCCTTAAATCTTGTAAATTTTGTATAGAAATTTTTCCTTGTTCATATAAATCAATTAATTCGGTAGTTTCTATTTGGTCGTTTTTCATCAAAATTTTTAACAAATTGCTACTACTTTCACCCATTTTTTTTATAGCATTAACTATTTTTCTATTATCCCAATTACATTTTTTTATAACATATATAAAATTTTCTTCATTTAATAAACCTAATTTTTCTAATTCATTTTCTGAAAAAATAATATCTATTTTTTCTTCATCTATTTGAGATAAGTTAATATCTTGATTTCTTACTTTTTCTTTATATTCTTCTATTTTCTTATCTGATATATAACCTGTTTCAGTAATTTGATTTATACATTTTTCTAAATCTTTAGTAGAAAAATGTATATCTTCAAAAGCATATCCATCATTTTGTCTTATTTGTAATTTACAGGAAATTTTAGAATTTGGTTCTAATTGTGATAATATAATTTCTAACAATTCTTTTATATATATTTGTGATTCAGTATTTATTTCACATTTTTCTAAACCATCTTTAAATCTATAACCTGATATTAATAATAATTTATTAATATCTAAATAATCAACATATGCTCTTAAAGTTTCCTTTATATCTGTCAATAAATCTTTAAAGTCTAACTTATCTATAAGTTTTTCATATTCTTCAAAATCTTCTTGATTTTTCATATTTCTTAATTCATCTTTTGTTTTCAATTTTCTTTGTAAAATTTTATTTTCTAATATCATTGTTCTTATATCATCTGCCAATTCTTCATCTGGAAATATATTATATAAATCTGTTAGAAAAATAGATTGAAGAATATACTCTATACCATATTTTTCATTTTCATCTCTTTCTTTACAACATAAATCTATTTCATCAAATTTTTTTAATTTTTTAGAACTATTAATTTTTATACCATCTATAATTTCTCTAGAATCTACTACTTCTACTCTATTTTTTTGTTCTTTATCATCATATATATATAATGTTATAATTTTTTCCATTCCTCTACCTATTTTTAAAATTTTTGATAATATTTTTCTTTGATTTTCGGAATGATTATAAAGCAATTGTAATTCATAAAATAAATCTAAAGATTTATCTTTATTTGATAATCTTTTTAAAACTTCTATTCTTTTATGTATTTCTTTTAAACTATCCTGACAATTTTTTGCTACTATTAACACTAATTTTTCTTTATCTATATATTCTTCATTATCTATAAGGAACTGCTTTACCTCTAATTGAACATTTGATTTACTACCATATCTATTTAAAAATTCTTCTATTACCTCAATATTATCACAAAAATATGCAATATCTGTCGCTCTTATTAATAAGTCTATCTTATCTAAAGTTTCTTTTAAACTCATTTCACTTATTTTATTCATTTATTTCCCTCCAGAATAATAAATATTTTTAATTATATCATATTTTATGTTAATTTGCAACATTTAACAAAATCGAGTAATAAATACTCGATTTTGCTAAATATTATATTAACTTATTTTCTTTATTTTCTAATATAAGTTTATTAATTAACCCTCCTATTAATATAGAATACATACATCCATATAACCACATCATGGCTAAAACAATGGTAGTTAAACTACCATACATAACAGAAAAACCTGTAAATAAATCTACATATATTGAGTAAAAAATAGATATTACATTACATGAAATTGCTGATAAGATTGCTCCTGGTATTTGAGTTCTTAATTTATATTTATGTTTTGGTATAAATCTATACATTATTGTAAATATAATAGTTAGTGTTATTATTCCTATTAATATTTTACTCTTTAACAATATATTTATTATTCTACTAAAAACATTAAATTTTTTTTGTAAAATTAAATTAATACTATTTCCAAAAACTAATAATAATAATGTTAAAATAATAGCCATAATAAATATAAGGGTACTTATTATCGCTCTTATTCTAAAATGCATTAA
Organism: uncultured Clostridia bacterium; assembly: GCA_947589445.1. Lineage (GTDB taxonomy): Bacteria > Bacillota > Clostridia > TANB77 > CAG-508 > HGM13634. The sequence continues at coordinate 9,842 of CANQAB010000004.1, forward strand.
GTTATTAGATTCTTCTACCTCATACACAGTACTTAATCCCTTACATAAAGCAAAAAAACCTTTTCCGGCAGACCATAAAACAAATACTGCTGATAAAGTAATTGTTCCAACAGATTTAGAATAAACTTCTTTTACAATACCAATAACAGCATCATTTAGAATATTACTTGGAATAATTTCATTAAGAATGAAAAATAAAGTTTGTTGTTCTATTCCTATATATTTTGTTAAAGTTAAAATTAACATTACTAATGGTATAAAGGCAAGTATAGTATAATATGCACACCCTGCTGTATATTCATCTATATGAAGTTTGTTTATTCTTTCAAATAATATACTTATATTATTTATAATTTTTTTCATAAATCACCTAAAAATTAAGAGCGAAAATAATAAATTTATAAATTTTCACTCTTCTTATTTTTAATTTCTATGTTTTTTTGCTTCTTCTAATGCTATAGCTAGTTGGTCTGGACATGACGTTGATTTAAATCCACATGGTATTCCCTTTAAACGTTTAATTGCCTCATCTATTTGCATTCCTTCTATTAATTTAGATACTCCTACTGTGTTTCCTGCACACCCTCCTATTATTTTTACATTTTTAATAATATCTCCTTCTAATTCGATTATCATTTCTCTAGAGCACACACCTCTAGGTGTATATCTATATTCCATAAATTTTCCTCCTTATTTTTCTTTTAGAAATTATAATTCTGCTTTTAATTAGAAAATTTGTAAATGTTCTAGTAATATCTTTATTCCTAAAAAAATTAAAATTAATCCTCCTGCAAATTCAGCTTTTTTTTCATATTTATTTCCAAAAATATTTCCCACTTTTACACCTACAACAGAAATAATAAATGTAATGCAACCTATTAATATAATGGCTATTATGATATTTACTTTTAAAAAAGCAAATGTAATTCCAACAGCTAATGCATCAATACTTGTAGCTATTGCTAATATAATCATATCTTTAAATTTTATACTATCTGTTGATATATTATTTTCTTTTGAAATGGATTCTTTTATCATATTTATACCTATTATTCCTAAAAGTATAAATGCTATCCAATGGTCTATATTAGCAATTTTATTTTGAAAATTAATTCCTAATAAGTAGCCAATAACAGGCATTAACGCTTGAAATATTCCAAAATAAAGGCCAATTATAATTGCATTCTTCCATTGCATTTTTTTCATAGATAAACCTTTGCAAATGGCTACTGCAAATGCATCCATTGCTAATCCTATGCTTAAAATGATTAACTCTACAACCCCCAAATGAATCTCCCTCTATATTTAGATTTTTTTGTTAAATATTACATTCAAAATTAAATACAACATAATTTTTTCTTACGTTGATTTTAAAACTTATAAGCTATTAAACTTCTATATCGTTTGAATTTAACTGATTATTTTTACAAGCCTTTACTTTAATAATTCTCTTATCTTCACATTCTTCTATTTTATATGTTATACTTTGTGTTTCTATGACTGGTTTTTCATTATCAAGCGGTATTCTTCCTAATAGCTCTATTAAATATCCTGAAAGAGTATCATATTCTCCTTCTGGTATTTCTATATTTAGTATTTTTTTTACATCATGTATTGAAACATTTCCATTAATCTCAAATGTATTTTCATCTATTTTTTGATAGTCTAATTCTACATCATCATATTCATCAAAAATATTTCCTACTAACTCCTCTAAAATATCTTCCATAGTAATTATACCTGATGTACCGCCATATTCATCTACTACAATAGCAATTTGTTTTTTATTTTTTTGTAAATCTTTAAATAAATCATTAATTGGCTTATTTTCAGAAACAAAGTATGCTTCACGCATTATATTTTTTATTTTTCCATCTTTTTGCTTTTTTAAAAATTTAATTAAATCTTTAGTATATAAAATTCCTTTTATATCATCTATACTTTCTTCATATACTGGAATTCTACTATATTTAAAATCATCTATTTCTGATAATATATCTGATACATTATTTTTAATATCTACTGCAAATATTTCTGTTCTATGTATCATTACTTCAGAAGCAACTTTATCGTTAAATTCAAATACATTATTAATTAATTCTTTTTCTTCTTCTTCAATTGCACCTTTTTCTTCTCCAACATCAACCATCATTCTTATTTCTTCTTCAGTAACAGTTTCTTCATCTTGAGGAGATACACCAAAAAGCTTTGAAATAATATTAGTTGAAAATGTTAAAAATTTCACAAATGGAGCAGTAATTATGGCAATTGTTTTTATAATACCAACACAACTATAAGCTATTTTTTCATAATTTTTCATAGCAATTCTTTTAGGTACTAATTCTCCAAATACCAATGTAAAGTATGAAAGTATAATTGTAATTAGTATAATTGAAATAGTATTCCAAACTTCTATTCCAATTGGAATAAAATTATTAAGAATAGGAGCTAAATCGTCTGCAAATGATTCAGAAGCAAATGCACTTGATAAGAATCCTGCAAGGGTTATACCAATTTGTATAGTAGCTAAAAATTTACTTGGTTCTTTTATCATTTTATTTATTTGTTTTGCTTTTTTATTTCCGCTTTTTGCATCTTTTTCTACCTTTGCATCATTTAAAGATATGAACGCTATTTCTGCTGATGCAAAAAATGCATTAAGTGCAATTAATATTATAAGTACTAATATTTGTATCATAATATCTTTTTTCCTTTCAATTTATTGTTATTTCATTGCTTCACTACATTTATGGCAAATACTTGGATTTTCTTTATCTTCTCCTACTGTTGTAGAATACATCCAGCATCTTTCACATTTTTGACCATCTGCAATTTCTACTTTCACAGAAAATTCTTGTGCTTCTTTTATTTGTACACCAGATACAATAAATACTTCTTGTAGCAATTCTTCTTTATTTTTTAAGAATTCATAATTATCATTATCTGCTTCAATTATAACTTTTGCGTTTAAAGAATGTCCTATTATTTTTTCTGCTCTTGCCAATTCTAATGCTTTTGCTACTTCTTCTTTTATTTTTATAATTCTATTCCACTTTTCTTCTAATTCAGAATTTTCATATTCTTTTTTTACTGTTGGCCAATTTGTAAGCATTATGCTTTCCTTATTTTCATCTTCTTTGTGTGGCATATAACTCCATATTTCTTCTGCTGTATAACATGTCATTGGTGCAATTAATCTTACCAATCCACTTAATATTTCATACATTGCGGTTTGGGCTGCTTTTCTTTTTATACTATCTTTTTTGCTAGTATATAATCTATCCTTTATAATATCTAAATAAAAGTTACTCATATCTACAACACAAAAGCTATTTATAGCTTGATAAGCTTTATTAAAATCATATTCATCAAATGCATTGGTACAATCCTCAATTAGATGGTTTAGTTTTATTAATGCAAACTTATCTATTTCTTCTAATTCACTATAGTCTACTAAATTATTAACATCTAAATCGTAGATATTTCCTAATATATATCTTGCCGTATTTCTTATTTTTCTATACACCTCTGCAACTTGTTTCATAATTCCTTTAGAAATACTTACATCTGATTTATAATCTGAAGATAATACCCATAATCTTACTATATCTGCTCCAAATTCTTTAATTAATGTTTGCGGAGCAATTACATTTCCAATTGATTTAGACATTTTTCTTCCTTGCTCATCTACCGTATAACCATGTGTTAATACCTCTTTATATGGCGCTTTTCCTTTTGTTGCAACTGATGTTAGAAGTGATGATTGGAACCAACCTCTATATTGGTCACTTCCTTCTAAATATAAGTTTGCTTCAGGAATACCACGCTCTGCTAAAACAGATTCGTGAGTAGATCCTGAATCGAACCAAACATCCATAATATCTGTTTCTTTTTTAAATTCTTTACTTCCGCACTCTGGGCACTTACATCCTGTTGGCATTAATTCTTCTTCTGATAAATCAAACCATGAATTTGAACCTTTTTCTTTAAATATTTTCTGTACTTTTTCTAAACTTTCATTAGTTACATATTCTTTTCCACATTGCTTACAATAGAATATCGGTATTGGCACTCCCCATGTACGTTGTCTTGAAATACACCAATCGTTTCTATCTTCTACCATTTTGGTAATTCTTTCTTCTCCCCATGATGGTATCCATTTTACTGTTTTAATTGCTTCTAAGGTTTCTTTTCTAAATCCGTCTACAGATGCAAACCATTGATTTGTAGCTCTATAAATAACTGGTTTTTTACATCTCCAACAATGTGGGTAAGAGTGCATTAATTCTTGTTTATGAAGTAACAAATTATGCTCTTCTAGCCATTTTATAATTTCCTTATCAGATTTTGCATAGAACATTCCTTTAAATGGTCCTGCTCCTTCTGTTTGATGTCCTTTTTCATCAACAGTTACAACAATATCTAGTCCATTTTTTAAACCACATAAATAATCTTCTTTACCATATCCAGGTGCAGTATGAACAGCACCTGTACCTGTTTCTAAATCAACCTCAACGGTATCTTCACTTCCCATAACCACTCTAGAAGTTCTATCTAAAAATGGATGCTTACATAAAATACCCTCTAATTCTTTTCCTTTAAATGTTTTTACTATTTTATAACTTTCTTTTCCTGCCATTTCCATTACTTTAGAAACTAATTCTTTTGCCATAATATAATTTTCATTTTCGCAATTTACAATTGAATATTCAAATTCTGGATCAATTGTAATTCCCATATTTCCTGGTAAAGTCCATGGTGTTGTTGTCCAAATTACAACATATGTGTTCTCTTTATTAAATAATCCTTTTGCGTCTTCTACTGGAAATTTTACATATGCTGATGTATTATGAACATCTTTATATTCTATTTCTGCTTCAGCTAATGCTGTTTCGCAATCTGTACACCAGTATACAGGTTTTAAACCTTTATATATATATCCTTTTTTATACATATCCGCAAATACACCTATTTGTCTTGATTCTATTTCTGGTTGATACGTAATATATGGATGTTCCCAGTCTGCTATAACTCCTAATCTTTTAAAACCTTCTGTTTGTTTTTCAATATATCCTTGATTAAAGCTTTTACAAGTGTCTCTAAATTTACTCACTGGTATTTCATCTCTATTTAAACCTAATGCCTTAATTGCCTTATTTTCTGTTGGCATACCGTGTGTATCATATCCTGGTATAAATGGTGTATAATAACCTTGTAGATTTTTATATCTTACAATAGCATCTTTTAATATTTTATTTAATGCATGACCAATATGAATTTCACCATTGGCATAAGGTGGACCATCATGTAATACAAATGGTTCTTTTCCTTCATTTTTCTTTAGCATTTTTTCGTACAATCCATTTTCAAATACTTCATTAAGTATTTTAGGTTCATTTTCTGGTAGATTTCCTCTCATCGGAAATTCTGTTTGTGGTAAGTTTAAAGTAGAACTATAATCTTTCTTTTCTTCACACATATTTCATTCTCCTTTCATTTTATTAAAAAAATCCATTTCATCCTATCTACTAGGACGAAATGGATTAATTCCGCGGTACCACCTATTTTAAAATAAAAAAATTATTTTCACTCAAAATCTTTAACGCAGACAATACGGCTTTCTTACTTTATTTCAGATAAGCAACAAATAAAGTGATAATAAGTAAAATTTCTTCCTACTAGATTCACACCAAATATCTAGCTCTCTTTAGGGAAATAAAACCTATCTTGTCTTTATTCTTGTTATTATATTTTAAATATCATAACACTTTTTATTTATTTTTGCAATAGTTTTATGCAGTTTCTTTACTTTCAGTTATTACTTTTTTCTTTTTTACCGTAGTTTTTTTTTCTTCTTTTAATTCATTTATAATTAGCTGTGGTTGTTCTCCCTTTTCTACTGTTGCTTTAGTAATAATACACTTTTCTATATTAGGATTTGATGGTATGTCAAACATAATGTCTCTCATAATGTCTTCTATAATAGACCTTAATCCTCTTGCACCTGTATTTCTTTCTATTGCTTTATCCACAATTAATTCAAGTGCTTCTTTTTCAAATTCAAGTTCCACATTATCATACTCAAATAATTTTTTATATTGCTTTACTAACGCATTTTTAGGTTCTGTTACAATCTTTATTAACGTCTCTCTATCTAATTCTTTTAAAGTTGTAATAATAGGTAGTCTACCTACGAATTCTGGTATTAATCCAAATTTTAATAAATCCTGTGGAAGAATTTGCTCATAAATTTTATATTTATCAACTTCCTTTTTACTTTCTATATTTGCTCCAAATCCAATTGACTTTTTACCTATTCTATCTTTTATTATTTTATCTAATCCCTCAAATGCTCCTCCGCATATAAACAAAATATTCTCAGTATTAATCTGTAAAAATTCTTGATGTGGATGCTTTCTTCCACCTTGTGGTGGAACAGATGCAGTAGTTCCTTCTATTATTTTAAGTAATGCCTGTTGCACACCTTCACCACTTACATCTCTAGTAATAGATGGGTTTTCAGATTTTCTTGTAATTTTATCTATTTCATCTATATAAATAATTCCTTTTTCTGCTAAAGCAATGTCATAATCTGCTGCCTGAATTAATTTAAGTAAAATATTTTCAACATCTTCACCAACATATCCAGCTTCTGTTAAAGTTGTTGCATCCGCTATTGCAAATGGCACATTTAATATTTTAGCAAGTGTTTGCGCCAAAAGCGTTTTTCCACATCCAGTTGGACCCAATAATAAAACATTACTTTTTTGTATTTCAACATCATTTTCTTCTTCTTCATTATTAATTCTTTTATAATGATTATATACAGCTACAGCTAATGTTTTTTTTGCATTTTCTTGTCCTATAACATATTTATCTAATATATCTTTTATTTCTTTTGGACTTAGTAGCTTTTCTTCTTCCTGAAGCGAATATCCAAATTCCTCTTCATTATAAGTATCATTTTCTATAATATTTTTGCAAACAGAAACACATTCATCACATATATACACACCTGGTCCTGCTACAATTCTATTAACAGCTTCCTGAGTTTTTCCACAAAATGAACATCTTACATTTTGTGGAGTATCTTTTTTCTTAGACATTTTTATGCTACTCCTTTAAAAAAATTAATGAAAAACAAATCAAAAGCAAGCAGTACAAGGTATTTAAAATTAAAAAAAACGAAGGCGTACTCTTTGCATGTTGAGTATTTTTAAATTCTAAATAACACAGTAATACGAAGCTTTTCACTTTATTTTCCTCAATATTTATAAAACGAAGCAAAAGTTGTATATTGCTAGGAAAATAAAATTTTTATTTATGAGGCGTGTTTACTGCACGTTAATTAAATAAAAATCGAATTTAACAAAGCAAGATGCAACTTTTCATTCGTTTTAAACTCTTTTGTCCATAATTCCATCAATTAATCCATATTTTAACGCTTCTTCTGCTGTCATATAATTATCTCTTTCTGTATCCCTTTCAATTGTTGCTAGGTCTTGACCTGTTCTTTCACTTAATAACTTATTTAATTTTTCTCTTGTTCTTACCATATGATCTGCATGTATTTTAATTTCTGTTGTTTGTCCAGAAAGTCCATTTCCACCAATTAATGGTTGGTGAATTAATATTTCTGCATTTGGTGTAGCAAATCTTTTACCTTTTTCTCCAGAAGCTAAAAGAACTGCTCCCATACTTGCTGCCAATCCAACACATATAGTAGATACTGGACATTTAATATAATTAATTGTATCTACAATTGCCATTCCATCTGTAATAGAACCTCCGGGGCTATTAATATATAAATGAATTTCTCTATCTGGGTCTTCTGATTCTAAGAATAGTAATTGTGCAACTACTAAACTTGCAGAAGTTGGATTAACATCTTCTGCTAAAAAAATAATTCTATCTTTTAATAATCTAGAGAAAATATCGTAAGATCTTTCTCCTTTACTGGTTTGCTCTATAACATAAGGAACTAAACTGTTTTCTATCATAATTTCCTCCTTCATAAAAAATTAAAATTTTCATATTTAATTTTTTTATTTTATTTTAGCATTATTTATTATGAAGTCAATAACCTCTTCGTTCTTTAAAGAATCTTTTACATATGTTACAAATTGCTCATTTGCTTTTAATTCTTCTGCTGTTTTTCCATACATATTTGCCATTTCTTCTATTTTTTTGTTAACGTCTTCTTCTTTAGCATCTATATTTTCCGCTTTTACAATAGCTTCTAATGTTAATCTTGTTTTTACAGAAGTTTTAGCTGTTTCTTCATTTTCTTTTCTAAACTCTTCCATAGTTTTACCTACCATTTGAAGGTATTGATCTAATTTTATACCTTGGTAAGAAAGTCTTGCTTCCATATCTTTTACCATATTATCAATCTCTGTTTCAATCATTCCAGATGGGATCTCTACTTCTGCACTTTCTGTTACAGCTTTAATTGCATTATCTTCCATTTCATATTTTGCTTTATTTGCATTTTCATTTTCTAATTTTTCTTTAATACTATTTTTTAATTCTTCTAAAGTATCAAATTCACTAGTATCTTTTGCAAATTCGTCATTTAGTTCTGGTAATTCTTTTTTCTTAATTTCATGTAATTTTACTTTAAATGTTGCATCTTTACCTTTTAACTCTTCAGAAAAGTATTCTTCTGGGAATTTAACTTTAATATTCTTTTCTTCATCTACTTTCATTCCTATAATTTGTTCTTCAAATCCAGGAATAAATGTTTTACTTCCTATTGTTAATTCATAATTTTCTGCTTTTCCACCTTCAAATGCTTTTCCATCTACAAATCCTTCAAAATCTATTACAGTAATATCCCCATCTTCTACTGCTCTATTTTCTACTGTAACTAATCTTGAATTTCTATCTGCCATATGTCCTAATTCATGATTAATATCTTCATCAGATACATTATACTCAACTTTATTTAATTGTATACCTTTATATTTGCCTAATTTTACTTCTGGCTTTGTTTGAACGACTGCTGTAAAAATTAGGTCTTGTCCTTTTCCCATTTGTTTTACATCAATTTCTGGTTTACTCACAGCCTCTATATTGTTTTCTTTTAATTCTCTTTCGTATTCTTCAGGAACTATTTCGTTAAAAGTATCTTCGTAGAAAATTTCTGGACCATAATGTTTTTCTACAATTGCCATTGGTGCCTTTCCCTTTCTAAATCCTGGAATATTTATGTATTTTGCGCTTTTAGCATATACTTTTTTCATTCCTTCATCAAATTTTTTAGCTTCGATTGTAAATTCTAGCTTTAATTCATTATTGTTTTCTGTCTTTTCAATTTTAATACTCATTTCATTCTTCCTTTCATGATATATTTATATTTTAGCTAGTATATTATATCATGTTTTTCTAATATTTCAAGAGTATTTTATTAATAAAAGATTAAAAACTAAATTTTATTAAATAAATTGAAACCAAAAAGGGTCAGACCCCAATTGTTCACCCGCAAGAGGGGGACCAATTGGGGTCTGACCCTTTTTGGTCCCCCCTTGATTATTTTACAATTTATCTAATAAGCCTTCTATTGCAACCACAGTTATTATTGTTTCCTATTAAATCTGATAATAATTCTGTTAAATTGCTAATATTGGTTTCTAACGATTCTATACTATCTTGCAATCCTGCAATATCTTCTTGCAGACTATTCCCGTTATTATTTCCACTATTATTGTTGCCGTTATTGTTATTTCCGCTATTGTTGTTTCCATTATTATTATTCCCACTATTGTTATTGCCATTATTATTATTTCCACTGTTATTATTACCATTATTGTTGTTGCCACTATTATTATTTCCATTGTTATTATTTCCGCTATTATTATTACTATTATTGTTATGACAATTATTATGGCAACAGCTATTATTTGCAGTAATACAATTAATAAGTCTGCATATTATTTTAACAATAAAGGCAGTTAAGAACGCAAGTATTGTATATATAAAAGCATTCAATAAAAAATCTTCTGTAAATGCTGTAAATGCTAATATGAAATATATAGCAAATACTAGTATAGCAACTAATATTGGACTCTTTAATACTTTTTGTAACACAATTGAAATTAAAATGGTCGCAATAGGTAAAACAATAAAAAATAATGTATTCATAGTTATCTCCTTTAATTTTATTAAATTTTATTATATTTTATGAGATACATCTATTTTTTGTTAATACCAAGTTTCTATTTATTTTAATTTAATATATTTTATTACATGTTTTTATATTGATAGAAAAAATACTATAAGAAGGCAGGTAAATTATGTATAAAATGAACCCAAATTATTAAATTTTTTCTAATAATTGGGTTCACTTTAACATGAATTTTTAATTAAGATTTTTTATTTTCCTTTTTAATATAGCTTCTATTATTTCTTTAGACATTTTAGACATTGTATCATTATTTTTGTTTATGTGTGACATATTTTCTATTTTACCTATATTTACTTCACTAACTCTATATTTTTTTTCAATAATGTCTATTAGAATCCCTACATCTACTCCATAATTTTTTTCAAGTTCTATTTCATCAAAAACGTCTTTTTTGGTAGCAATCATTCCACTTATAGGTTCTGAAAATTTATACATATCTGGATATAGCAAGTCTAATAATGGTTTAACTACTACTTCTGTTACAACTCCACCTGCTTTTCTATCAAAAGTAGATTTTACAAAATCTGCTTTTCCTTCTATTATTGGTTTGGTCAGATCAGAAACTATATTAGTATTTTCAAAGTTAACATCTGCATCTATAAATACAATTATATTATTTTTTGCACACTTTATTCCATTTTCCATTGCATATCCTTTGCCCTGTTCTTTGCATTCAATTACTTCAACACCTTCTGTTTTAGCAAGCTTTGCTGTATTATCTGTAGAATTATTATCTACAACAATAATTTGATTTACTTTTTTATTAAGTTTTACCAGTTCAATTACTTTTGTAATTGTTCTTTCTTCATTTCTGGCTGGTATTACTACAGTTATTAAATTATTTTCCATATACTGCCTTTCTTAAAAAAATAAATTAATTATAAAATATTTTCTTTATATATTTTTAAAGTATAACATATTAAAGCACATTTAGCAAGTATAAAAGATTGTTAATGATTTTTATAGTAAAAGCTGTTTTTAATTTGCAATATTTGAAAATAACATCTTTCTTCACAACATAACTTACTCAAATAAAAAAGTTTTTTTAATTAATTATTATTTATATCTAATATTCTTATGTTATCTTTTGTACTTTCTTACTTCACAATTTTTTAAGGCTAATGGTTCAAGATGGTCATAATCTAAAGTTTTGGGCATACCATTAAAATAACATTCAATAGGTATAGAAACTTCACCATGAGTTACTAATACAATTTTTTTATCATTATATATAGTAGTAATATCATCCAAAAAGCCATATATTCTTTTAAATAATGTTTGAATTGGCTCAATATTTTCGTTAGAATAATTTTTATTATAATCTAACATCATTTTTATATTCCAGTCTTTTCTATTTTCTTTTCCTTCCATATTTCCCATGTTTCTTTCTATTAAACGTTTTTCAATTGTCATTTTTACATTGGTTACTTTGCTAATATATTCCGCTGTTTGAATTGCTCTTTGTAAAGGTGAAACCATAATTATATCAACAGGTATATTTTGAAATTTTGTAGCAGTTTCTTTTGCCTGTTCCATACCTGTTTCATTTAAAAGAATATCTCTATGCCCTTGAAAAATTTTTTTTACATTGTAATCGGTTTGTGCATGTCTTACTACATATAATTCCATAATTTTCCTCATTTCTATTTGAATTATTGCCAAATATTCTTATTGGCAATAAAAACAAATTTCAACATATTATTTATTATATTATATTTATTAATAATAATTTTTGTGGCTTTTAAACTATTTTATTACAATATTATTACGCTATTAGAATTATAGCATTTTTAAGTAAATTTATCAAGTTTTAATATGTTATTCCACACTTCTTAGTTCTTGAATCATTTTGTCTGCAAATACTCCATATCCGCTTTGTTGGGTCAGAAACAAATACATGTGTTAATGCTCCTATTAGTTTTCCATTTTGTATAATAGGAGACCCACTCATTCCTTGTATAATACCTCCTGTTTTTTCTAATAGTTCTTCATCTATTACCTTTACAACCATACTTTTATTGTTTTCATTATTATTTACATATACATTTTCTATTTGTACTTCATATTCTTTTTTTATATTATTTTCTAATGTACATATAATACTTGCTTTTCCTAATTTTATTTCACTCCTTGGAGCTACTTCAACTTCTTTTTCATTTGTTATATTTAATTTATTTTTATCTGTTGTTAAACCATACACTCCATAATTAGTATTACTATATATTTTTCCCATTATATTATTTTCTTCTATTACTCCTTCTATTTTTCCTGGGCTATTTTGTTTTCCTTTCTCTATATCTATTATATCTGCTGATATAAACTCTCCTGATGAAATATCTACTAATTCTTCTGTATCTACATCTTGTATTCCATGGCCCAATGCTGCACATGAATTTGTTGATGGATCATAGAATGTTAATGTACCAACTCCTGCACTTGCATCTCTAACCCATAATCCAATTTTATAAGTATTAGGAGATGTTTTTATTGGTTTCATATTTGTTTCTAAAATTTCTCCATCTTTGCTATAAGTAATTTTAATATTGTTTCCTTTACACTTGCTTACACAAGCTATTAAATCTTCCGTTGTTTTAACTGGCTCATTATTAATTTCTAAGATAGTATCTCCCTGTTTTATTCCAGCTTCTTCATATGGTTTATATATTTGATTATCTTCTCCTTTAATTTCACTTACACCAACTACTAATACTCCTTTAGTATTTAGTTTTAGGCCTATTAAACTTCCAAGTGGTATTACCTTTATATTAGGTATAATATTGGCTGTTATTTTTTTTAATTGAAAGCCTAATAAATTTAAGCTATACTCTTTTTTCTCATTTTTTTGTAATGTGTTTTCTTTTGCAGAAGTAAGTTCTGCACCTACTGGTACTGTTTCTTCTAAGGTTAATCCAAAAATAGTTTCTATATCTAATTTTTGATTTTGAAATAATATAAGGCTATTAGGTATAGATGTTATATTTGTTACATATGCTAATATTATAAGTAAAATAAAAATTAAAATAATTAATTTACAATTTTCTTTAAAAAAAAACAATGGTCATCCTTCTTTCTTTAAAATTAGGATAACCATTTTTCTTTAAAATAATTCCTTTTATTCTTATTTTTATATTTGTTCTTTTATACTGGTATATGTGGAAGAATATCATTAAATATGTCTGCAATATCTTGTATGTTTTCGTCTAATTTATTATTTAAAATGTTGAATTGTTGATGCATTTCTAATCTTTGTAAATCTATTTTTTCGTCTAATCTTTTTACTTCTTTATGTAGCTCTGTTTTTAAGCTTTGAATTTCCTCATGTAGTCCTGTTTCTACGCCTTGAATCTCTTCATGTAATTCTGTTTTTACACCTTGAATCTCTTCGTGTAATTCTTTTCTAGTATCTTTAATTTCTTGTTTTATTCCATTTTGAGATTGCAAAATTAATTCTAATGTTTCTTCAATACTTTTCACTGGGAACCTCCTTTCTTTAAAAAATAGATTGTCCCCTATTTGAAAGTATTATATATTTATTTGCTCAAAAAGTCAATACTTTTCGAATAGTTTTTTGACTTATTGACTTAATAATTTTACAGTATTATATCTTTCTCTTGCTAGTGCTGTATAATATGCTTTCTTTACTTTATTATTTGCATATTCTTTTATATATTCATATACCGAAGTAGGTGTATCAAAAGAACCTTTATTAATACATTCATAACAAGCAAGAGCATCAGTATTATATACATATTTAGTATCTATTATTGGATCTCCGTTTGTATCTACAACTTCATTTCCTGATTCATCTTTTCTTGTTTCTTCTATCTTTTTCTTTTTAAAATAACCTATTTTATGTCCATCTAAACTGCTCGCACTTCCGCATTCTTTACATCTTATATCATGATACATTCCATCTGCATCTATAAAGTAAATTAAATTTGGATTTGCATATTCATTATGATTACTACTGTTTAATACACAATATCCATTATATTTAGTTAAACCAATGCTTTTTCCTTGAAATAATGTAATCATAGATATATCACTATATACTTTTTCCCAATCTTCTTCTGAGAATTTAGGCATTTTATAATTTTGTCCCATTATTTTTTCTGAATATGCTGTAATAGAAGAATTTAATACGCTTTCCATTTTATTTTTTATTACTTGTCTTTTATGTTGTACAAATTTAGAATTTTCATCTTCTGGGTCATTACTTGAATCAATCTTTAGATAAGATTTATCCGGCATATGCGTGTTAAACCAACTTGTAAACGTAGTTGCATCATTTTTGTAATTCTTAGCTCCTTCATCATTTGTATCAATTTCCCAATTGCCTTCGATAATAAGGTAACCTTCTTTTGTTTCATACCCACTTCCAAAATCTCCAGAAACTACAACATAGTTGTCTAAAGAATATCTTATTACAGTACCCTCATCATCTAGTTCTTCAGAATAATAAACATAATTTTTTAATCCATGTTTATATTCATATTCATTCGTTGTTGCATTATATAGTGCAGATGGTGCATACATATAAAATCCATCATACATTCCAAAAACAATTGCTGGAATATATTTTTCTATTTCATCTGCATTGTATTCAGAAATTCCACAAGTTTTAGCTAATCCTTTTTCAAATGCTTTCACAGATGATTTTAATATAGTTCTTTTTGTTTCAGCATTATCTGAATATGCATCATTTGTAGTATTTAATTCAAAAGCATATATTGAATCATGCGTTGCAGTAAGAAGCCCTGTATCATAAATAGATTGGTATGTTATTGTTTTCAGTCCTGTTGATATATAGAAAGATACCATTAATATAATAGGTAGCATAATAGCAATAAATATTACTGTTAAATTTTGTAGCTTCATTTTATGTACCTTCTTTCGTTTTCTATTTTTAAAAGAAGCCCTTTTAGGATATACCTAAAAAGGCTTTGTTCATTAATATCCTGTTGCAACAACACTTCCTGAAGCTTGCGCAGAAATAACATAAGATTGGTCTCCTGTTATACTATATAAAACACTTTTAAGCATTTGAGATATTGTGGTATTGTTGTTTTTTACATATACCCCTACATAATCTCCCTCTTTCAACTTATAATCTCCGCTATCTAATGCATTCACAACTTGAGTAGTATATTCTCCATAATATGTTGTATCTCCAATTTGCTGATTTTGTGTTTTCTTTCCTGGATTTACATCCGCTATTTCTATTTCAAATTCTACATCATAGGAATTTCCTGTAGCAGATAATTTTTGAACATAGCCATCATAGTCTTGTCTTGTTATTTTTCCTTTACTTCTTATACCATCCACAAATTCTGTTGTATAAGATTGTACCATTGCTTGTGCTTCGTTATCGTTCATTTCTGATATTGCAACTAATGGAAATACAAACATTAGTATAGCTGCTAAGAATATTGCTATAATTGTAATTAATGAATCTCCCATAATTTTTCTCCTTTTTTAATTTTAAATTATATAAATTATTTCGGTTGTTGGCATTTGGTATTGCTGTAAAAGGTTAGTTCCTTGCCCGTCATCCTCTAAGTATTGACTTTCATCTATTTCATTTGTAACTTCAACTATAGTTTTACCTTTTAGTTCATTTAACAAATCTATTCCTTTATGTGTTTGATTATTATAAGAATAGTCAGAACCATTTATATCTGCATTGACTCTTTTTAAAATTTCACTAGGATTTCCATTCCATGGAGCACCACAAGTTACATTTGTATTTCCTAATATTTCTATATTATAAATATGCTTCAACGTATCAGCCTCAAAATTTGGTGTAGCATATTTATTTTTAGTGTTCTTTTCTAAACTATCTTTCATTTCACTGAACAATGTGTTTAGTAAAACTTCGTTGCCACTACATTGTTGAATACCTGCTTCTGTCTGACTATCGAATCTAGCAATTATGTTTCCGGATGTTTTTTCTACAATTGTTACCCCATATTTTTCTACACTATATCTATAAATTGTGGAAAATACATCTGAAATATCTACTATTCTATCTCCATTTGTTGTAAAGCCCGATATTTTAGAAAAATCTGAGCCTCCTGATGAACTTTCTTGTATTGCAGAGGAAGATGTATACAAAATTCCATTATCTAATTCTGCTGCTTCTAGATACGATTGTTTATCTCTCATTGCTATAATAGAATCTGATGTTTGCTTAGCTAGTCCAAATAAAGAAAATGAGCTTGCTATTGCAATTATAAATATTAAAATAGCTGCTGCCATTTTTAAGGCATCTGCTGCATTTTCCATATTTTTTCCTCCTTATTTCATTATGATTCTTCATCTATCTTAATATTTTTTACCCATCCGGAATCATCCGTTTCACATGTAATTTTACATTTTTTACCTTCATAAAACTCTGCCGCCCACTGAAGAATTCGATTAGAATTATATGTTCTATCACGCCCGTTAAAAATTATAAAAACAAAATGGCTAGGATTGGTAGCATTATTTGCAATTACGACATTTGCTAATGCTTTAACTTGTGCTGCAGATTTTCCAGAACCTGAATATTGTGTAAACTTTGAATTAAATTGTGCCATTTCTGCAGTTTGCATGGTTTCTTGTTGTGACTCATTAATTCCGCTGGTAGAATTAATTGTTTTTACTGCAAATGCAATTAATAATATAGCAACTAATACTGAAGCTGCAATTAGTAATGCTTTTGATGCATTCTCCATATTATTTCCTCCTTTATGTTATTAGTTTTCATATGTTTTTTATCCACAAGCTAAAGCATAAATTATATCTATGCTTTAGCTTATGGATAAACCATAAGCTACCTTTTTATATTTATTTTATCCATGTACCTAACGCATTAAGATTATTTTGAGCTGCTTTTGAAGCTGCATTAGTTTGATTTTGTAGAGCTTTTCCTGTAGACTCTGACTGTCCTGAAACGTTAGCTGTTGAATTAAATATTTTCATACCAAATGCAATTAATAGTATTACTACCAATACTGCAGCTGCAATTAATAGTGCTTTTGATGCATTCTCCATATAAATTCCTCCTTTGAATATAAATATATATATATAACTAGATTTTTTTAAAATCTAAATATTAAAAACATGTTTAATCATACTGTTGTGATATTTCTATATAAGCTATTTTTCCTGTTTGTTTATGATATTCTTTTTTTGTACATTTAAATTTTGTTGTATTAAAATTTTTAAGGAATTCTGTTATTCCAACCTTAGCAATTGTTTCCATTTTGTATGTTGTTGTTTCATTTTTTTCTTCGTTTGTTATCATTACTAAATCAATTTTAATGCTATTTTCTTCATTTTCTATATACAATCCGTTTTCATCTGTTTGAACAGAATTATTTTGATTATTACTTATTGCTTTATTTATTAAAGTAACTACATCTGTACCATAAATTTCAGATTCTAAGTATTGCTCATATTCGTTGTTTTGTTGTTTAATTTTGTTGCTTGTTTTTGAATTTACATTAATTCCAACTATACATATAATAATTACTATTATTAATATTAAGCATACTATTACTATGTTTTTTTTCAATACTTCATTTCCTTCCTTTATTATACTATTTTAGACATACAATTGCAAGTTCTTTTTTATTTTTACATTATTTGGTACACAATAATTATTTACCTACTAAAAGAAATTGCATTTACATACCCTTCATTTGTAAAATTCTTTATTTTTAATTTATATGTTATTATATTGTCTTTATCATATTTCTCTACATCATATAAAATCTTTGATTGATTCTTTGCACCTGTTACAACAGTAACCTTATGCACATTATTATTTTCAGCAAAGTTACATATAGTAACAACATCATGTATTGTTATGTCATGGCCTACATATTTTGTAAAATTTGCATTAAATTGCTGTACTGCCTCAGATTGCTTAGTTTCTTCATAGCTCATAGATAAATTTTTTGAACTTATAAGCAATGTAGTCATTAATGCTAAAATTAATATTCCCAGTAGCACCCCTGCTGCCATTAATAAAGCTTTTGATGCATTTTCCATATTCTTTCCTTTCTATTAATTTTACTTACAAATCTCCTGATGCGTCTAATTTTATTTGCGTAAAGGATATTGAATTTACTCGTCCATTATTATCGTATGTTACACCTGTACATTTATAATATCTAGTTTCATTTGAATAGTGTTTTCTGCCATTTTCATCATATTTAATTTGGTAGTAATTTTCATCTTTATCAGGTTCTTCTCCATTTATTTTTATATCAACAAGTCCGTTATCAGCAGATTTATTCATTATAGTTAATACGTCTGTTCCGTATACATACTGTCCTACATATTTTGTATATTGTTCATTAAATGCAATTAACTGTTCTTGCTCTTCTTCTGTAAGCTTAGTTTTTTGAAATATACTTAAATTATTAAATGTATGTGCTAATAATGCTATAATAATAATTGCTATTAAAATACCTCCTGCCATTAATAGGGCTTTTGATGCATTTTCCATATGTTCTTCCTTTCAAAAATATAATATTTATATTTTTTAGCTACAAATTTTTAAATTGATGCTTGCATTCCTGCAAATGTACTTGTCATGCTTCCTAAACCTATTACTACTAATGGAATTATTAAGTATCCCACAAACAAGCATACCATTGGTGCAAACCCTATTGCCTTTCCTATTAAAGCTTTTCTAGATATTAATCTTTCATTTGATTGCTTTCTTTTTTCTTGATAGTAGTCTCTTTCTGTATCTAACTCATCAAATGCTTGTATAATTGGTATTTTTTCTACCGCTGCTTGTAAGCTTTCTACTATTCTAATAAATAGTGGAAATGTAGTATCATTTTTTAATTGTTCAAGTGCTTCCCATGCTCCACTTTCATAGTTGTTAACACATTTGGTAATTGGTTCTTTAAAAATATCAGCATATCTTTCTAACCAATCTAAAATAATCTCTACATTTACCCTTTCAATTTTCATTAACATTAGAATAATTGTATGGAATTGCATTACTTCGTCTTCCATTTCTAGCTGACGCATTATTGCCTGGAAGTATAGAAGCCACATTGGTGCCATGTAGCCAATATATGCAAAAGCTATGGCTAAAATTAACTCTATCCATTGCAAATATTCGTTATCTATTGTTTGTAATTTTGTATAAATTCTATCTGTTGCTTCATCTATTTCTTCATCTGTTGAATTCTCATAAGCCGTTGAGTTAGATATTGCTATTCTTAGTTGTTCTTTTGTTACTTTTTTTCCTCTGTATTTATCTAAAAATACATTATCACTTTTTAATTGTTCTTGAGCAACGGCTTCATCTTCCTCTGACATTCCTATAATGCTACTTTCAGCTGTTATATCTGTATATACCAAGTCTATAGCAACCTTATGTATTTGATTAAATACTAATAGAGAAACAAAGAATACTGCAATACACATTACAATTCTATTTATGAACAGCCATTCCATTTTTTGCTTAGATGCAGCATCCTTTAACAGTTTTACTATCTTTCTATATTCTTTTGTTCCTTGTTTAGGAATAAATAGGTTTACTATTTTCTTTATGTATGGCTTTTCATATAATTTTCTCTGCCATGGATTATCATTTGTTATAGTTTGTATGCTTCCATTATCTTTTACCTTTCTTACTAGAACAAAACATACAGCAGTAATAATTAATAGTAATATTTGTGTTACAAATCCCCATTTACCATTGTAAAAAGAACCTGTAAAACTGAATTGTGATATAGACCAATTTTTAATTGCATCTATAAATAAAACTGGTAATATTGCTATAATTGATAAACTTTGAAATACGTAGTTTAGTTTTTCTCTTTTTAATATTTCAATTTGCATTTCTTGAGTTATGTTATTAACATTTTTTAAATATAAAGAGCCTCCATCAACTTGCCTATCTCCAAATTCTCTTGTCAAATACGAAATACCTGCAAATTCTTTTAAATAGCTATTTGGTGCTATATCATAATATTTTTCTAATTCTGTCTCTGGATCATCTGATATTAATACTTCATAAATCTTTTGAGCCTGAAGGGAAACTTCTTTTTCGTCATCTTGTGCAACCTGGTAAATTGCTTCTTCAACCATATTAGTTTCATGGTATGCATGTCTAATTTCGGCAAAAAAATCTATTTGTTGTTTCAGTATTTTGTTGTCTAGCTTATCTACACTACTTTCTATAATTATTTCTGTAATAAATATTTCAAAAATTAACAATATAAACATTAATAAAGCATTGTTTTTGGTTAATGCTATAATTATAAATGTTAAAGGAAATATTATTATTAATGCTTTAGTTAAGTATTGAGATGCTTGCTTTCTTGTTAAATACTCGTCCTCTACATTTATAATCTCTAAACGCCTTCTAAGTTTTGCTAAATATCTTTTTATAAATGGAACTTTAGTGTAAAAAACATATAGCTTTTGATATATTACATCTAGTGAAAATGTATTATTTTCTGTACCTTTTTTTAATTCTTTAATATATTTTAAATCATCTTTACTTAATCTTTTAGATAAAATTACATACCATATCATTATACCAAGCAATGCAACTCCAGCTACTGCCATAATAATATAGAATAAAGAATCGCTCATACGTTTTTCACCTCCGCTATTTTAATTATTCATTAGTATTCTTAGGTTTTCTTCCTCTTTTTTTAGTTTGACTTATATTAGCTGTTGCAGAAACAGGAACTGCTTCTATTGTTGATTTATTCATACCTGTTCCCCAGTTTTCTTCTATAAATTTATCAAATTCTTCTTGATCTGTTTCGTCCATATTTTTTCTCATTTCGCTTATATTGTAATCTGAAATTTTATTTGTTAATACATAAGAATCATTTACATATTCTAATATATTTACATATCTGTAGTTTTCTTTATCTGTAATTTTGGTAAAATAATTTGTAGCATTATCCATAAACTTGTCTAGCTTTCCTTCTAATGTTTTCTCTTTTCTATGGTCAAATGTATATAAGTTTTTATTTCTAACTGGTATGCATTCTGTTACCCTTTCTATATATCTTCTTCCTCTAAAGTCCTTTACCAAATGCACATCGAAGTTTAATACTTGTATAACTTGTTCTTCTGCTGTTTTTTCATCTTTAAACACACCTGTTCTAAGCATTGAGTTTCTTAATGCAGTTACTAAATCTGGAAAAGTTTTAGCATGGTGTGTAAATAAAGTAAATTTAGATGCAACTTGGGCTGCTTGTATCATCCAAGATGCTACGGGGTCTGTTGCAACCTCACCTATAATGTTAACAGAACCGTCAGTTTTCTTTTGAACGTCCAATCCTTCTTGTCCAGATATTGTATCTGTTTCTCTAAATGTTAATATATTTCTTGTTGGATAGATTTTTCTTAAGTGTAATTCGAAAGCTGTTTCTTGAACCCTTATGTTCATTGTTTCGTAAATATTTTCTATCATACCCATTAGCATTGTTGTTTTACCACAACCTTGCTCACCTGTAAGTGAAACAATTCTAGCTCCTTTTACTAAGAACTTTAATAAACTTATAGCTTTTTCTTTTCCTTCAAAAGTTACTAATTGCTCTAATGTTGCTCTTTTTACGTCGAATTTTCTTACGAAAAATGCCCATGTTTCTGAAAAGCTTGGTCTTACAACAACAACACGTGATCCATCTTTCATTTCATTAATTTTGTAACCATTTGTATCTGATAATTGTCCTGGATTATTATATTTATATATGTTTTGACATACTCTTTTTAATTCGCTTTCTGTTCCAAATGATAAGAATTCTAATCTTATTGATTTACCTTGGAAAAATATCCATATACTATCACATGCTCTTGGAACTCTATTATCTAATACTTGGTTTAAATAATCTCCATCTGTTTGTGCAACCTGGCTCAAGAATGATTCTGGAAGTCCAGATACACCACCAGAAACACCATCTATATTCATATCTCTAACTTCATCTATGCTACTATATCCTTTGTAATGTTGATATATTCTTTGTACAATTACATTTAATTTATCTGCAAATGAAAGTATAATATTTTCTTTTTCATAAATATCATTTATTTCTTCTTTAGTAATAACATATGAAGGTTTTGCTTCACCTTGTATATATTTAAGAGTTGCTAAATTGTATTTTTTTATCATTTGAGTTAATGCTTCATAGCCAAACTCTTTTTGATATGTATAAATTAAAATATCAAATTTGTCTTGAGGTGTAAGTAGTGATGGCAAATCAAAAGGAATTACTTTTGATATATTAATTTCATTTACGCCATATTCTTGTAATAGCAAGTCATATATTAAAGTTTTTACATATTTTTTATCATTAACATCTCCATAGGTACATCCTTTTAATGCTTTTTTTAATTCGTATTTTTTATTTTTTCTTCTTTCTAACTCTGCTTCTGATAAACCTATGTCGTATAAGTTTACTTTTGTAATTTCATCTAATCTTCTTTTTACAAAAGCTATCATTTTCTCGATACTATATGTTTTTTCATTAACATCAACTTTTCCTTCAACTTCTGCATTTTGTTTCTTCTTAATTGTGTTGAATATTAATACACCTGTTATCATTAATATAGCTATTATCAATATAAAGTTAAACATTAGGATTTCCCTCCTTCTTACATTCTCTTACGTGTTTCTTGATATTTTAGTACTATTCCTTCGTTCATTTCATGTATCTTAGATATAAACAAAGAATTTTCATCTTCACCTTTCAATGTTTTAAATCTTATCAGCAATTCCGAAATATTTCCTTCTTGTGATGCATCTAGCAGTAGTGTATTGTAATGTGTTTCACAAACAATTTGCCTTTTCAAAGCATTTCTTGTTAAATTTTTTGTATTATATTTTGATTTTTTATCATATCTACATATATTCCATATTGTTTTATTTATAAAAGATTTTGTTTCTTCCATTTTGTAAAATTTTTGAATTGTGTGTATTCCTTGGTCTATATTAACAACAATTACATCTGACATATTTAGTATTTCTAATTGAGGTGGATATTTCATTCCCTTTCTTAAGTCTACAAATACATAATCGTAATATCTTGATGCATTTAAAATTATATTTTTAAAATTTTCCATTAAACTTATAATTTTATCGTCTAATATATTCATTGGAGAATACAATACTTCTAATCTATTCTTAAAAATTATTTTTGTGTAATCGTGTATAATTTCTGGAGTAACTCTATTACTATCAGCTAGCTTTAATAATCCATTTATTCCAGTATCTAAATTCATTTGTGGTCTTCTAACTAATGATTTTACTATTTCTCTATTTGACTCTTGTGCTCCTAAACAATTTTCTATAGTAGTATTATTAAAGTCTGCTGATATTAATAGTATTTTATAGTTATGTTCCATTGCCATAATTGTCGATGATACAACTGCTGACGTTGTTTGTCCTATTGTTTTTTCATTATTACTCCAAAATGTTATAATAGGCATTTTTATCCTTCCTTTTCAATATTTTTCATAGTTTTTCTTAAGTTAGATACATTTATATTAGGAATCATATCAATTAATAAATATTCTAAATTTTCCTTATAAGCCTGGCTTAATCCTTTTATACCAATTTTAAAGCTTTTCTGATTTTCTATCATTGCTTCTATATCGCTTGTTTCATAAGGAAAATTTATTCTGTTTTCTTCCCATTCTATTTTATAGCCTAATGCTAAATAATCAAGATAATAATTATCGTTTTCATTTATTTCTCTTGAAAATAAAACTTTTGTTACTTTTATGGGGTTTTCTATTTTAGCAATTGTTTCTAAACCTTTCCTTATTGAATATAATTCAAATGATGTTACAAAATAGTTTTTTAAAGTATCTTGATTATTAAAATTTTGAAACTTTTCTTGATCATCAATATTTACTAATGCATAATCATAGTTCATCTTTTGTTCTTCTGTATATCCTATATATTTTTCTATATTTTCATAACTGTCAAATCCCACTGCAATGTCTATATCTTCATACCTAGTAATATATGATTTTGTTGGGTTAATAGTTGGCACAATATATTTTGCTTTTTGTAGCTGTGTAGAATCTATAATTAATATTTTCTTATTCATACAATTTAATATTTTAGCCACATATAGTATTAAATCTAATTTATCAAAAGCTCCTATAAAACAAATATTCTTCATCAGTGTTGATTTGCACTAACTTTCAAAGTTAATGTTCTCCTTTCTTTGTATGTAACATTAATTTATTTTAATTTGCTGAATTTAATGTTCCAAAATATGCTTCTCTTGCTTCTTTTAAGCTTTCTATTTCGTCTTTCATATTTTCTTCTATATTTTCTAGTTTTTTATCATTATATTCATTTACTTCACTATTAATATAATTGTTTCTTATTGCTTTTAGTTCGTTTGAGAACCTACCTTGTCCATCTGTAATTTGTGATGTTATGTTTGGATTTCCACTTATTAATGCTGCTACTTCCGCATTTGGGCAATATGTTGGTGTTGATGCATTTTGCATTCCTGCATCTGTATATTTTGACGCATATAATTTAGAACCAGGCATAATATAATATTCTATTATAGCATTGCTCATTGCTAAAATTTCTTCTTCATTCATTTTTAACCATACAGTATTAGAATTGCAATTATATACTTGTTTTCTAGATACAACTATATAATCTCCACCATTTGGAAGTTGTAGTCTAATATCAACAAAATCTCCTACCGTTAATTGTGTAGGTAATGCAATCATATTATATTCTTGCTCTCTTAAATCTGCTGTTAATTTTTCATCAGGTGTACTTAACATTGATGTTGTTAATATTGTTCCAGCTGATAATTCTATTTTTGCAGTAGCACCAATTACTTGTGTTGTTTTATCTGTTGGAGCATTATCACTGCTTATATTTTTAGTTATAACATCTGCTTCTGTAATTTGAGTTCCTGATTTTATAGGTTTATTTAATGTACAAACAGTAACAGTGTCTCCTCCTATCATACTTCCTGTTGGTGATTGTTTTAAAAATAAATATACACCTGCACACATAATTAGTCCAACTATCAATCCTATAATTAATCCTGTTAATATTGAATTTCTCTTCATTTTTTGCATTGGATTTGCTACCATAATGATTCCTCCTTATATAAAAAAACAATTTAATCGCATAATATTACATATAATATAATTCTACAATAAAAAACGACTTAAATCAATGATTCAAGTCGTCTTGTAATGTAAAAATAATATTATTGTAACATTATTGTAATATATGTTAAATATACTTGTAAATAGCATATGAAACCCCATCAGAATTATTATCTTCGGTAACAAAATTAGCTATATTTTTCTTTTCTAGCGCACTATTTTTCATAGCAATTCCTATCCCCGCATTTTTTACCATTTCGTAATCATTTATATTATCTCCAATACAAATAACCTCTTCTTCCTTTATTTTTAATTCATTAATCAAAAATTTAATAGCTCCCCATTTATTCGCATTTTTATTCGTTACTTCCGTATAAAAGTATTCTATATGATGTTCCTCTGTTCCAATTTTTATTATTTTCTTAGACATATGTTCAACATCTAAAACTTCAATTTCCTTTATATTTTTTATTTTTTCTATAATATTATTAAAAATAATTTTACTTTCATCACATATAATAATTTTTAATATTTCAAGTTCTTTTTCTTTAACATATTCATATATATCTTTTACTATTTCTATATTTGTTCTTTTGGAGTTTGGTTTATAATTGTTTTCATTATTAAATACTTTAACATTATATTCTAAACTTTCCGTTACAATTCCCATACTTGTATATACATTAAAAAATATACTATTTTCTTTACATATTTTTATAATTTCAAGTGCTTTTTCCTTTTTTATAAAATTTTTGTATATATTTTTTTCTAATTGTATATCATATACACTAGCTCCATTTCCAGCAATTAAATATTTTTCAATTCCTAGTTCTTTACTTATTTTTTGCATTGTTTTTGGATCTCTTCCAGATGCAAGTATTATTTCCACTCCTTTATCTAGAGCATATTTTATAGATTCTCTATTTTTTAATGTTATCTCTCCGTATGAATTTAATAGTGTTCCATCTAAATCTATTGCAATTAATTTGTACATTTTTTCCTCCACATTTTTTACATTATACATTTTATACATTTTTTTTACAAGATTTTATTAAATATTTTTAAGGTCTGTACTTAAAAATTAAATTTAATTTATACAATTTTTATTTATAAATAACTTATATAATAGAATATTGTTACTTTTAAAAATCTCTTTTGAAAAAATTACCAGTTTATTTTATTTAAAACTGTAAAATATAAATATTGAAAAGCATTCATGTTTTTCTATTACGATTAAAATTTCCTAGGAGGTGAATTAATAATGGCAAGAAGTAATCAAAAAGTAGTTCCTGAAGCAAAAGAAGCTTTAGA
>CANQAB010000005.1 GCA_947589445.1 uncultured Clostridia bacterium
CTACATAGATTACATAACTACAATTTTTGTACATCCTTATTTTTGATTTTTTGTTCATTCATATATTGACATTTATATTTAACGTTGATAAAAACATCTTTAATAATAGGAAGATTCAATTATTTCTGAAGAAGAGAGATGGAGATCTGTATTTTAGAGTGTGGATACAATTACTATCAATAGCAGTTGAGTGTGGTAACAATGGACGATTAGTAATCGGAGAAAAACCGATTACCTACAGAGATTGTGCGAAGATTATGGGAAAAACTTCGGACAAGATACACAGAATAATGGAAGAATTCCTTGAGTTAGGAATGCTAAAAAAAGAAGGTGAAACGTTTCTAATTAAAAATTGGGAGAAGTACCAAAGCCTTGATAAATATGAAAATTATCAAGAAAATAACAGGCAAAGACAAAGAAAATATCGTGAAAAGTTAAAAACTGAAGGTGAAAAAAGTAACGTTACAGTAACGTTAAGTAACGCGGAAGAATAGAAAAGAATAGAAGAGAATACAAAAGAAGAAAGAAAAGAAGAGAAAAGAAGAGAGGAGGATGAAAATGGATTTAGAGAATATAAATTACAATGAAGTTATACACAATAAGCTTAAAAAATGTGAATTCTGTGGACGAGAATTAGAGCCAATAGGATTAGAATATCTATATGTAAATATATCTCCAGATTGTATTGAGTATCACAGATGTAATTGCAATAAAGCACAAGAATACTGGAGAAAAAAGGACAAGCAAGAGTATGAAGAACAAAAAAGAAATAGATATAAGGCAGTAATAAATAGAATTTATAAAGAAAACTATGTTGGAAGAAATATTCAAAATTTAAACTTTGAAAACTTTTATTCAGATCAAAATAATCAACATGCAGTAAAAGTTGCTAGAGATTATGCAAACAAAAATAAATCAAAAATGCAAGCCAATGGATTGATAATAACGGGCAAGTCAGGAGTTGGTAAAACGCATTTAGCAGGTGCTATTGCAAATAGATTAATTGAAGATGGAAAGATAGTTTTAATGGGAAGATTAACAACATTATTAGATATGATAAAGGAAACTTTTAGAGATAATACTAAATCAGAAAATGAATTAATTGAACTATATTCCAATGTAGATATGATAATAATTGATGATTTGGGAACAGAAAGAATAAGCAGTTGGGCATTAGAAAAACTATACACAATAATACAAAATAGATTTGAAAATGGATTACCAATTATTATTACAACAAGGTTCGACAAAAAAGGATTAATTTCGAGATTTAGTTATAGCAATGACCAAGATTTAGTTGATGCAACAATTTCAAAATTGTATCAAAAGTGTTATGGAATAACACTAAAAGAAATGAAAAAAGAGTTAGTATAGTTGGGAAAACTAATAACTAACTCCTATATAAGTTAATAATATTTTAATATAAAAACAAATAAATGTAAAGAAAAAACAAAAATTAATATAAGAAAGGAAGTATAAATTATGAGAGATTTAAGAAAAAAAGTTTATGAAGATTATCAAATAATAAAAATAAATAACATTGAAGGAAGAAAAATAAATTTAAAAAATGAACATCATTATAGAGCTTATAAAATGGCTAGAAGAGGAGTTTATAGAGAAGGAATAAGAAAACCTTTTGAAGTCATAAAGAAAGGAAATAAATATATATTAATGTCAAATCCTATAACATTTAATGCAGCAAAAAGTTTAAATTATAGTGCAGTTCCATGTTTAATTAGAAACCCATTGCACGAATTAATATTGAATAAAATGTTAAAAACTTTAGATGTGAAATAGGCAAAAAAAGTACTTGGACTTGCTAAATAGGTCCAAGTATTTTTCTTAAATAAGGTACAAGTTTGGTACAAAAAAGGAACAAAAAGGGAATCAAAAGTAAGAAAAAAGTACAAAAACAGGTACAAATAATGTAGAGGTATTGTCCTAGCAAGCACTGAATTTGGTAGACCGAAAAATCAATTTCTTGTCCCAGCAAGCAATGAACTTGGGAGACCGAAATTTTGGCTAAGCTCAAATTCTATTCAATGGGATGAAATCCCAATCCCTTTTTATATAAAAAACTTGAAATCCGTTGAAATATTTTTTTAAATATGATATATAATATATAAGCTTATAGTTTATAAAGGAAGGAAATGAAAGTTGGACACATTTAGTAATTTTTTAAAAAGTGAAATGACAAGAAATAAATATAGTCAAAATAAATTTGCTAAAGAGATAGGTGTATCATCATATTATTTAGGACAATTAATAAAGGGTGAAAAAAGACCACCTAGCAGGGAAATACAAAATAAAATTGTTGAGATTTTAAATTTTGACGAAACACAAAAGAGTAAATTTTATGATTTAATTGCAAAAGAAAAAAATGATATACCAAGTGATATATACAACGAAATAAAATGTTCAAATAATTGGAATGAGATTAGAAGGAAGATAAAGGAGTAAAATAATGGATGATTTATTAAATTTACAACAGAGATTCAATGAGTGTTTATTTAGAATACCCGACTATCAAAGGGGATATTCTTGGGAAAATGAACAACTTGAAGAATTTTGGAGTGATTTAACAAGCTTGTTACCAGGACAAGATCATTATACTGGTATGTTATCCTTAAAAAAAGTAACTAATAAAGAAATAGAAATAAAAGCAGATAAGTGGAATGACGAAATTTGGCTTGTAAATTCAGGATATTCAATATATGAACTAGTAGATGGACAACAAAGACTAACGACAATGATTATATTAATAAATGAGATTATTACTATTTGTAAACAAAACAATATAACTTCATTAAATGATATATCAATAGAGGAACTACAAGAAAAATATCTATATAAAACAAAAAGTAGTGGCATATTTAGAACTTATAAATTTGGATATGAGATAGATAATCCAAGTGATAAGTATTTTAGAAAAGAAATATTAGGTGATTCAAATGCAGGGACTGCAAGTGAAACTTTTTATACACTAAATTTATTAAATGCAAAAAAATTTTTTAGTAAAAAATTAAATGAATTAATAATAAAAAAAGATAATAAGCAAGTTGAAATAGAGAAAATTTTTAATAAATTAACATTACATTTCAAATTTAATATGTATTACATTAATGATGATTTTAATGTCTATGTTGCATTCGAAACTATGAATAATAGAGGAAAGGCTTTATCACATTTAGAACTATTAAAAAATAGATTAATTTATTTATCAACTCTATTTGATTGCGATGAAGATACTAAGAATAATGTTAGAGAAAATATTAACGAAACTTGGAAAGATATATATGGTTATCTAGGAAAAAATAAGAATAATCCACTTGATGATGATGAGTTTTTAAGAGATCACTGGATGATATATTTTGGTTACCAAACAAGACAAGTAGGTAGAAATCAAACAATACCATATCAAAAATATCTTTTAAATAAATATTTTATACAACAAAATATAGATCCAGACAACTTATATGTACCCGATTTTACTTCAATATCAATTAGTGAAGATGAAAATGAAGAGGAAATAGAAAATCAAGAAAATAATGAAATTGAGCAAGTAAAGAATAATCAAAGTATATTATTAAAAATCGAAGATATACAAAACTATGTTAATAGTTTAAAAGAGTTAATACCATTTTGGTATGAAATGAAATGCCCTACAAAAGATGAAAATAGCGATATTTCAAAGTATTTAATAAGACTAAATATTTTAGGACATATAAATGCAAGACCATTAATAACAGTATTACTATCAAGGAAAGATATTTCATATAGTGACAAAGTTCAATGTTTAAAAAATATAGAAAGATTTAATTTAATACATTATCGTCTTAATAATTATAATCCAACTTGGCAAAATAGCTTATTCTATAATTTAGGACGTGATTTATATAATAAAAGTATATCAATCAATGAAGTTTTAGAAACAACAAGTACAGCAGATTATTTAAGTGAAAATAATGTTATTATTACGTCAGGAGTAATAGATAAGTTTAACAGATTATTTAAAAGGGATGGGTTTTATACATGGAAGTCTCTAAAATATATTTTATATATTTATGACTTGAGTCAATGCCAAAGTCCATCAGAGCAACAACTTAATCCAAATGATTATTTCAAACAAGATCCAAGGGATTCTTATTCGGTTGAACATGTCTATCCTCAAAAAGCTACTGATGAATACTGGATAGAAAGATTTAGTCAATATAATGGTATAGCTTTAGATGATAAGAAAAGAAAAGCTCTTTCAAGTAGCATAGGTAACCTTTTACCATTATCAAAAAGAGTTAATAGTAGACTTCAAAACAACTCATTTACTGAAAAGAAAGTAAGATATTCTAATGGATCAAGAAGTGAAATTGATGTTAGTAGAGAAAATGAATGGACACCTGAAACAATATTAAATAGAGGCCTAAAAATTGTAGATTTTATGCAAAAGGAATTTGAGTTTACTTTTGAAAATAAGGCAGAAAAAAAGAAATTTTTAGGTTTAGAATTTATGATTAGTGATGAAGATTATCAGACTGATATTGTTATACCAGAAATCTCCGAAGATAATAATAAAAAAGATAGAGAGATTGTTTTTAATGAAGAACAATTTCAAAATTTAATAGCTAATTCAAATTCAAAAATAATAGAATTGTTTAATGAATTAGACAAATACATTATGGGATTAGGTAACGATATAAAAAAGGCAACAACATCAATATATCTTCCATATACAAATGGTAAAAACTTTGTTGAAATTTATTTCCAAAAGAATAATTTGAAATTAATTTTAATGCATGGAGATTATAATGATCCATTAGATAAAGTTAAAAGATTAAATGATAGCTATAATTGGACTAATGATAGTTTTATGTTTATAGGAACTAAAGAAGAACTAGAATATGCAAAAGATATTATAAAGCAAAGTTATGAAAAAACTAAATAAGGATGAATATAAAAGAGAAAGTATTTTACAAATAATAGGAGAGAGATAGAATGAAAAATAGTTTTATTGATGAAAAAATAGATGTATCAAAAGAAGTGAATCTGGTATTATCCATAGCAAATATGTTGAGAGGACCTTATAAAGCAGATGATTATAAAAAAGTAATTATACCAATGACTATTATAAGAAGATTAGAATGTGCATTAGAAAAAACAAAAAATGATGTAGTTAAACAATTTAAAGATGATCCTAATACGCCTGAATTAATTCTACAAAAAATATCAGGATATTCTTTTTATAATACAAGTGAATATAATTTAAAAGAACTATTAAATGATTCATTAAATATTAAAGATAATTTTAAGACATATTTAAATGGATTTTCAAAAAATATTAGAGTTATTTTTGAAAAAGAGAAAGGGTTGTCATTTTATGATCAAATAGACACTATGGATACTCATAATAGATTATATAATGTTATAAAAAGATTTTCAGAGCTAGATTTAAACCCTGAACATATAGATAATCATAAAATAGGATATATTTTTGAAGATATTATTAAAAATTACTCTCAAAATGCGGATGCAGGTGATCACTACACTCCAAGGGAGGTAATAAAACTTATGGTTAATATACTATTGTCCGAAGGCTGTGATGATTTAAATGAAAAAGGAAAAGTTGTGACAGTATTAGATATGGCATGTGGAACAGGAGGAATGCTTTCAACAGCTGAGAAACAGTTAAAATACAAAAATCCAAACATAGATATTCAATTATTTGGACAAGAAAATTATCCTGATGCATATGCTACTTGTTTAGCAGATATGTTGATAAAAGGACAAAAAATAGACAATATAAAATTTCAGGATACCCTTGAAAAAGATGCTTTTCCTGATCAAAAAATGAGATTTGTAATAGCAAATCCTCCTTTTGGAGAAAACTGGGCTGGAAAAGATGCTCCAAGCAAAGAAGTTGAAGATATCGTAAAAAAAGAGAGCAAAAATCCTTTAGGTAGATTTTCAGCTGGATTACCTGCAGCTAGTGATGCACAAATGTTATTTATGCAACATGGGTTATATAAATTAGATGAAAAATTGGGAAGAGCTGCTATTATTTCAAATGGTTCACCGTTATTTTCTGGAGGTACATCAAGTGGAGAAAGCCAAATTAGAAGAATGATGCTTGAAAAAGATATGATTGAGGCAATTATTGCTTTACCTACAGATCTTTTCTATAATACAGGTATTGGAATTTATTTGTGGATTTTTTCAAAAAATAAAAGAAAAGAGAGAAAAAATAAAGTTCAGTTAATAGATTGTACTTCGGAAAAATTTTTCAAAAACATGAAAAAATCTATGGGCAAAAAAAGACATGAAATAACTAATGAACAAATAGAAAGAATAACAAAATTATATAATGATTTTGAGGAAAATGAATATAGTAAAATATTTGACAAAGAAGAATTTATATATAAGGAATATGCAGTATATCAACCAATGCAAAGAGATTATGCAATAAATAATGAAAGAATAGAGAACTTAATTAATAGTAATTTTATGCAAAAATTTTATAATCAAAGTAGGGTAGATGAGATTGAGCTATTAGAGCCTATTCCTAGTAAAGAGCAAAAAGAGTTAAATAAATATAAAGAGAACAAACCTATTTTCGAAGAAATTATTAATAAATTAAATAACTCAAAATCTAATAGAGTTTATATGCAATTAGAAAGTTTTATAAAAGAATTAGAAAAGGTATTAAATGGAGTAAGTATAAAAAAAGATTTTATTGCAAAAATTGCAAATGAACTATCAATGATGAATAAGGAAGCAGAAATTCAAAAAGATAACAAAGGAAATATAATATATGATATTTCCACTAAGGATATTGAATTAATAAAAGAAAATGAAGATGTTGAAGAACACATGAAAAGAGAAGTTTATCCGCATGTTCCAGATGCACATTATGTATTTGAAGAAAATATGAATACTAAAAATCCAATCATAAAAACAGGAGCAGAAATTCCATTTACTAGACATTTTTATAAATACGAAGAACCTGAAAAGTCTGAAAAACTAGAAGAAGAATTCTTGAAACTAGAATATGAAATAAATTCCAAAATTAAAGAATTATTCGAGGAGGCTTAAAATGGGAGAATATAAAGATAGCGGGATTGTTTGGATTGGAAAAATACCTAAAAGTTGGAAGTTAAAAAAAATAAAATACATAACAAAAATACCTGTGACGGATGGACCACATGAAACTCCAATTTTTGTGGATGATGGAATACCATTTTATTCTGTTGATGGTATTCAAGATGGAAAAATTATATATGAACCATGTAGATATATATCAGTTGAAGATGCCGATAGATTTGATAAAAAAGAAATACCTATAATAGGTGATATATTAATGGGAAAAGCTGCTTCTATAGGAAAAATTGCTATAATTGATAGAAAGATAAGAATGCAAATATGGTCGCCTTTAGCAATCATTAGAGTAAATGATAAAATTGTTAATAATACTTTTTTAAAGTATTATTTATTATCAGATTCTTCACAAATAGAAATTGATTTAAGAAGTACAACAAATACGCAAAAAAATATTGCAATGAAAGATATTGAAAACATATATATTCCAATACCAAATTTAAATGAGCAAAAATTAATTGCTAGTTTCTTAGACGAGAAGACATCAAAAATTGATAATATTTTACATAATCTTAAAAAACAAATTGAAATCTTAAATAATTATAAAAAATCTAAAATAACTGAAGTAGTTACTAAAGGATTAGATAAAAATGTTCAAATGAAAGAAAGTGGAATTGAATGGGTAGGTAAAATACCAAAAAAATGGAAAATAAGTAGAATTAACTACATTGCAAAAATAAATGGGAGAATCGGTTTTAAAGGATATTCTCAAGAGGATTTAGTGGAAGAGGGAGCATATACTATTGGTGGAGAACATATAACTAACAATGCCATTGATTTGAGTAATCCAAAGTTTATTTCTTGGGAAAAATATTATGAATCTCCAGAAATAATGCTAAAAAAGGGAGATATAATTATTGCACAGAGAGGAACATTAGGGAAAGTTGCAATTGTTGATAAGGAAATAGGAAAGGCTACTATTAATCCGAGCTTGGCAATTTTAAATAACTTAAAAATATATGACAGATATTTATATTATTTTCTATTATCAGATGTTAATCAAACGGAAATTGTTTTAGCAAATACTACAACTGCTATACCGATGATTAGTCAACGACAAATATCAAGATTTAGTGTAATTATACCATCTAGGGAAGAACAAATAAAAATAGCGTCTTTTTTAGATAAAGAATGTGAAAAAATAAACGAAACATTATATATTAAGCAAAAACAAATAGAAAAATTGGAAGAATATAAGAAATCACTTATATATGAATATGTTACAGGTAAAAAGAGAGTAAAGGGGGAATAAGCCTTGCAAGAAAATTTTATTAAAGAAAAAGAAGACTTTCAAAGATTAATTATAGATCATTTAGTAGAAGATAATGATTATAAAGAAAGAATAGCAAAAGAAAAATATAATGCAGGATATGCAATGGATACAGAGCTATTTTTTGAATTTATAAAAAATACTCAAAATGAAGAATATGAGAAGTTAAAGAAAATATATAAAGATGATACTGACATTACAATACTAAATACTATTTCAAAAGATAGAAATAATAAGAATATAGGCTTAATTAATCTATTAAAAAATGGAATAGATGTTGATATGGTTCATTTTACTCTTTTATATAATAAACCTGAAACAAATTTTAATATTGATTTGCTTGATAAATATAATAATAATATTTTCTCTGTAATGGAAGAAGTTTATCATAAAGAGGGAGAAAGAATAGATTTAGTTTTATTTGTAAATGGAATAGCTTTTAGTAGTATAGAATTAAAATCAAATGCTTCAGGACAAAACATTGAAGATGCAATATGGCAATATAAAAAAGAAAGAGATTATAAGACGGCTCTGTTAAGTTACAAGTCTGGAGCATTAGTTCATTTTGCAATGGATTTAGAACAAGTATATATGTGTACTAAATTAAATGGACTATCTTCAGTTTTTCTTCCTTTTAACAAAGGAAACGGAATGAATGGAAAAGGGAACCCTGAAGTAGAAGAAGGAAAATTAAAAGTAGCATATATGTGGGAAGATATACTAAAAAAGGAAACTTTAATTTATTTAATAAAGAGATTTATATTTATTGAAAAAAGTGAGAAGGAAAACAAAATTACTGGAAGAAAAAACTTTAGTGAAGCATTAATTTTTCCAAGATACCACCAATTAAATGCAGTAAGAAAAGTAATCAATGATGTGAAGATTAATCATTCAGATAGAAATTATTTAATTGAACATAGTGCAGGTAGTGGAAAAACAAATACCATTGCGTGGCTTACATATTTATTAGCTGATACCCATGATGATGATAATAAAATAATTTTTGATAGTATTATAGTAATGACAGATAGAATTATTGTTGATAGACAATTACAGCAAACTATAAATTCATTAAGCCATAAATCAGGTCAAATAAAAATATTAGATGATTCATGCACTTCAAGTGATTTAAGAGATGCTATAAATGGAAATACGAAAATTATTGTATCTACAATCCAAAAATTTAGATATATTTTAGATGAAGTAAAAGAATCAGGTAATAAGCATTTTGCTGTTTTAATAGATGAGGCACATTCATCTACAGCAGGAAAGAATATGAAGGCAGTAAAAGAGGCTTTAACTATTACAACAGAAGATGAAAGTGAAGAGAAAACTTACGAAGATTTAATAGATGATGAAATTCAAAGAAGTAAAAAACCTGCAAATGTTTCTATGATAGCATTTACTGCTACACCTACATCTAAAACACTTCAAACTTTTGGAACATTAAATACTGATGGAAATAAAGTAGCTTTTGATTTATATTCAATGAAACAAGCTATTGATGAAGGATTTATTTTAAATGTATTGGAAAACTATATTACTTATAATACATATTTTAAATTAAATAAAACTATATCAGATGATCCAAAATATAATACTTTACCAGCTAAAAGAAAAATAGCAAAAATTATCAATGAAAATCCTGAAAATATATCTCAAAAGGTTGCAATAATGGTTGAACATTTTAGAAACAATGTGATGAATGAATTAGATGGACAAGCTAAAGCAATGGTAGTTACAGGTTCAAGAAGAGCAGCAGTAATTTATAAAAAAGAATTTGAAAGATATATTGAAGCAAATGGTTATAGTTCTATACATGCATTAGTTGCTTTTACTGACAAAATAACATTAGAAGACGAAAAGACAGGTGTGAAAACTGATTATACAAGTATTGGAATGAATACCAATGGTAAAGGTCTTCCTTATGGATTTACAGATGAAGATGATTATATTAGAGAAGTATTTGATACAGATGCTTATAATGTTTTATTAGTAGCAGATAAATTTCAAACCGGTTTTGACCAAAAGAAATTGTGTGCTATGTATGTAGATAAAAAATTAAGAGGAGTAGCTGCAGTACAAACATTATCAAGATTAAATAGAATCTATCCACCATTTGATAAAAGAACTATTGTACTAGATTTTAAAAATGATTATGAGGATATGAAAAAAGCATTTTCTACTTGGTATGAAGTAACAGAATTAGTAACATCTCCTAATCCAGAAAATTTGAGAATGCTTGAAAGAAAAATAGAAGAATATAATTTCTTATTATATGATGATATTGTAGTATTTAATAACTTTGTATATCAAAAGAAAAGAACATCAAGAGATAAAGAAAAAATGCAAGCACTTATTCAAAAAGCAAAAGATAAAGTAAAATCAAGAAAACAAGATGAACAAGTAGCAATAAAGAAGACTATTGCTGCATTTATTAAGCTATATGATTTTGTTTTACAAACTACAAGCTTTGAAGATGAAAATTTGCATGAAAAATATAATTTCTTATATTATCTATTAAGAGAATTAGATATAAATAATGGTAATAATAATTTTGATTTAACAGATAAAATATGTGCTAGTAATTTTAGACAAGAAATTTCAGGAGAATATACAGATGGAACAATAGAAAACAATGGACAATTAAAAGCACCAACAGGTATGGGGGTAATACTTGATGGAGAAAAAAAGCAAAAGTTATCAGAAATCATTGAAGAAATTAATGAAAAATATAATAAAAATTTCGACCAAGATGTAGGGGTAAATGCTACAATGCAAATTAGAGATTTATTGCTTAAAAATCAAAAATTAAAGAATAGTGCAAATGTTAATAAACTAAGTGATTTTAAATTTACTTACGAAGAAGAGTTAAATGAAGAATTAATAAATGGATATAGTCAGAATAGAGAATTCTTCGAATTTCTATTAAATCATCCTGAGGAAAAGGAAAGAATAATGGGAATATATATTAATGATATATATAATCGCTTAAAGGAGAAAGAAAATAATAATTGAGATTAAAGTATTGCTTATAAGTAGACATTACTTATAAGCAATATTTTTATAAAAAAAATAGAATTTATTAATATAAAGAAGGAATAATAAATGTATAATAATTATAGAGTAAAATGTTTTTATTCTTTATAAATTTTGAAAAAAGTATTGACTAATGCTAATAGTCATGGTACAATAAAAGTGCCATCAAAAAGTGGCACATCAATAAAGGAGATGGCATATAATGAACACTATAGGAGGTCAAATACAAAGTCAAAATTTACTGAAAATTAAAAGAATTGTAGACAAAGACAATGATGGAGATAAATTTATTATTGTCAGGACTGAAAAAAATAAAGAGTTTATGAGAGAGTACAACTTGAATCGCGAAGATATTAAAGACATCATAAGAAGACTCACAGTAGAAGACTGCTTTGCTGGTCCAGAAAAAGACAGAGATCCACAATATGAAGGGTGGATATTTAAATTTGATCCTTTATTTGAAGACACTAAACTTTATATAAAGATTAGAGTTGAAAGTACAGAAAAATCAGTTTGTTTGTCAGTACATGAATTTGGTAAATATGATGAGGTGAATTAAAATGAGAGAATATTGTCCATATTGTAAAAAAGAAGTAGATTATAAAATAGAAAAAAGGGACGTAAAAGAATTTAGAGGAATTGAAATAGATACCTATGAAAATGTAGCTGTATGTAAAGAATGCCATCAAGACTTATATGTAAATGAAATCGAAGAAAAAAATAATGAAAGAATATATGAATTATATAGGGCAAAAGCAAATATTATAAAACCACAAGATATAGTTGATTTAAGAAAGAAATATGATATATCACAAAGAGAATTAACTGCTATTCTTGGATTTGGAAAAATGACTATTAATAGATACGAAAGAGGAGGAGTTCCAACAAAATCTCAAAGTGATTATATAAGATTATTGATTGATAACGATAATAAGTTTATAGAAAAAGTAAAAGAAGCATATAAAAATGGTAATATTAACAATAAAACATATGAAAAAATAGTTTTTGAAGAGTTAAATAATGGCATAGATAAAGAACAAATTCAAGATAATATAAGACGATATTTAAGATATGCCTTAAATAGAAAACCTGATATATATAACGGATATAAATCATTAGATATAGAAAAAATTGAAAATATTATTTCTTATATTGCTAGCAAAGTAAAGAATCTAACTATTACAAGCTTAAATAAGTATTTATGGTTTATAGATATGTTATCTTTTAATCAAAGAAGTGTATCTATTACTGGTTTAACATATCAAAATCAAAAATTTGGACCTACTATTATAGATAAGAAATATGATGAAATATCATTATTAGATGATAAATATGTTAGAGAAGACATTGAAACTGAAAATGGTAATACAACAAAAATTATAAGTAATGAAAATTATAATTTAGACAAAATAAGTGATACTGAAAAAGAAATAATTGATAAAATAATAAAAATACTAAAGAATAAAACTGTGACAGATATATCTGAACTGTCACATAGAGAGGAAGGGTGGAAAAAAACTAAAAGGCTTGAAAAAATATCTTTTGAATATGCTATGAATTTAAATATAATTAAATAGATAAACAAAAGCAAAGTATTTTAGTTTTTTTACTAGATATTTTGCTTTTTTGTATAGAAAGGAGAAACACATGTATGAAATTGTGAAAATAATTAATAGTACCTTAAGGGATCAAGCTTTTTCAAATCCATTTGAATATATAATGGACAATCAATTAGCTGCAATTTTTATTTTTTCATTGTTTAGCACAGTTTTATGTAAGGTAGCTTTTTCAATGTGTGGAATATTTTATAAAAGTAGAAGTAACAAAACTTTAGGTAGTATTGGATATATGTTTTTTTACTGTATAAATGTACAAGTACTAATAAAACTGTGCCAATGGTTTCAAAATATATATTTAGTAATATCAATATATATGTTATTTGTAATTGCACTATTTATTGTACTATATAAAATAAAAAATGGAATAAGACAAAATATAGTATAAAATTGATTTATTTTACACAATTCGACAAATTTTGTAAGTTCTATATGATAATATAGACATATATATTATGAGGGGGGAAAAGAATATGAAAATAGACATACTAAATAAAGCAATATTTGTGGTAGATTATGAACAAGAGGAAATAAGAAAAATAGAAAGCAAAGGAGAATTTGATAATTATATAAAAGGATTAATTAAAAATATAAACGAAAATGAAACTACAAGGTTATATAAAATAAAAAGAGAAACAACAGAAGTAATTAATTGTACTAAAAATATAATGAATATGTGTATTGATAATAGTGAAGAAAAAGAGGAACTGTTTAATGAATATTGTAAAAATATTGCATTGAAATTGCTAAATGTAGAAAAAGAGACACAAGATAGAATTAGTCAATTAGGGACTTCTGTAAAAAAGGGAAGTTTAATAGAAGTTTTGTTGTATAATACGGAAAGTGAAACATATTCTTTTTTAATTGCAAAGGTTGAGCATAAAAGTTTTATTGATGATATAAATTTTAAGTTGAGAACAGGATATTCAACAGAGGATAATAAATTGTGGAAATCATGTTTATTTAAGTTTGAAAATAATAATGATGAATTAGATATTGACGAAATAAAAGTTTTTTTAGATAATAATGCTAAATATTGGACGGATAATTTTTTAGAAATTGATCCAATGAATGATGATGATAAAAATACAAATAATGCATATAAAATTATTGAATCTACTTTGAATAGAAATATCAAGAAATTATATCCAAAAGATTATACAACATTGAGAAATGGAGTTATCTGCTATTTTAGAAGCAAAGAAATGTTTAACTTTGATGAAATGTATGAATCTATTTTTAATACATACATTCCAATAGAGATGGAAAATGACACATATAAAGCATATGTAAAAGATAAAATAATCGGAATTAAGGACAAACCTGTATTTGATAATCAATTTAGAATAAATCAAAAAATAATAAAAGCAAAAGTAAAAAAAGTTTATGAAGTTAATAATAGTATTGAAATAAAGATTATGGATGGAATTGAAAATCTAGACGAAATAATAAATTCATATGAAGATAAACAAACAGGAGATAAATATATAAGAATAAAAACAAATAATGAAGAAACATATAACTGTTTTAAGAAAAATTAGTTATGGAGGTGATCTGATTGAATCCTATTAATGAATTAATTAAATTATTTGAAATTGAAAAAGGTTTAGTAAATGATAATTTGATGAATGTAGATATTGAAAAGAAAATAGAATTTAATCAACTTCCAACTTATGAAGAAATTAGTAATACAATCTCTAAATTTAATATTAGAGATAATATACAAATATATCTACAAGATGAATCAGAGGAAAGTCTTACAATTTCTAAAAATTCAAATAATAGTCAGGAATATGAAAATTTTATAAAAAATAATCAACAATTAGAAGAAGTTGCTTATATAAAAATAAATATAAAGAAAGATGTTAATAGTAATAAAATATCAATATATAATATAGATAGTTTTTTTACAAATTTCTGTAAGTATTCTTTAATTGATAATTTAAAATTTTTTAATTACAGGTTCAAGAAAGCTAACAATATTATATTTGTGAACTATGATAATGAGTATATGTTTAATACTAATAGTATAATCATGACAAATAGCGATAATGAAATTACTATAGTACAAGAAAACCGTGAAGAGAAAATTGAAAAATGTAATGGAGTATCAAATTTTGCTAATAATGTAGAATTAAGTTTAATACCAGATGATTTTTTTATTCTTTCAACTAATATCAATAATGAATTTGTTGAAAGATTACAAAAATTTAAGATTATTTTTTCTCTAATATATATAGCTGATTACTCATATATAGATGAGGAATCCCTTAAGATAAAACTAAATGGACTTAGAAATAGAGATTATATAATAAAATTAAATGAATTTAATTATAAGTCTCAATATGAAGAATTTTATAAAATATTTTGTTGGATTTTTCAAGATGCAAATGAATATGATAAAATAGCATTAACTAGAAATGTAATAGGTATGTATTGCAAATATTCACATATATTGGACATAGATGAAAAAACATTTTTAGCTATAAAGTCAAACTATAATATATACTTAAAAGAAAATGTTGATAAGTATATTGAACTAAAAAATAAATTAACTGAGTTTGTAATTAATTCTTCAAATCAAATAAACGACATTATTGGAAATTTTGTAGGAAATTTTGAAAAAAATATAGCAGCATTTATAACTTTTATTTTAGGAACGATTATAGCTAATATAGTTTCAGATAGTCCTTTAGATAATATATTAACAAAAGATATAGTTTCAATTATTATAGCAATATTGATTGGATCTATTGTTTATCTTGGAATAACTATTATAGTAACATATTTTAAATTTATGAATTATAAAAGGAATTACGACGATTTAAAGGAATCATATACAGAAATATTAAATCAACAGGATATAGATATTATATTTAAAAATGATAAAGAATATTTATATAACAAAAAAAACATTATGAAGATATCTATTATTTTTTCAGTATTATGGATTTTAATGATTATTATAGCATTTATAATTATAATAATGAACAGCTATAGTAATTATATTAAAAGAACTATTGATATACTTTATTCTATAATAAAAATGTCACAAATTTAATTGTGACATTTTTATATTATGTATTATTCCTCAAAACATCCCATAACTAACTGACCTCCATCTACAAATCCATTTCTGTAATACTTTTCATTCCAGTAATATAAATAATCCATAAAATTCTTATCAAGTTGATCTAGTTGTTTTTGAACATATTTCTGATTTTGTTTTGGTACATTCTTTAGTATTTTCTTTGCAATTTCTTCAAAACATATACAATATTCTTTATCCTGAGGAGACATCTCACAAAAAGCAGTTTCCTCTCTAAATTCTAACCATTCTTTTAATATATCATCTTTATTTACTTCTCTAAAATTCATCATAATAATTCTCCTTAAAATTTATTTTTATAAAAGGGATTGGGACTTGTCCCATTGCATAGAATTTGAAAATACGAAAAATTCGTGTGAACAAATTCATTGCTTGCTAGGACAAGATTTTACCCTTTTTCAATTTTTATTTAACAATAAATTAACTCTTTAAGTACAATTTCTTCAGCTCTATTTTTAATATTATTCATACATCTAACCCACTCTAATTGATTTTTTTGTTTCAAGTTTTCACCAACTTTTTCTGCCTTAGCAAGTTCATTAATTATCTTTTTTGCTCTCTCATTTGCAGTTTTATCTATCTCAATTAGGTACTCTGGTAATGTACCATTTAATATTAAATCGCTATATAAACCT
This sequence comes from uncultured Clostridia bacterium, assembly GCA_947589445.1. Taxonomy (GTDB): domain Bacteria; phylum Bacillota; class Clostridia; order TANB77; family CAG-508; genus HGM13634. Next base: position 16,816 of record CANQAB010000005.1, read on the forward strand.
AACTGATGTTTCTTCATATACTCTAATTTTAAACGCCCATATAATCCAATATGGTAATCTGATTCAGTTCCTTTTACTGCTAAATCAGGAATTAAATAATCTCCTTCTTTGCGATAAGTTATTTTTTTCATAATCAAAACCTCCAAAATAAATTTTTAGGTTTCCCATATATTAAAATTTTATTACGAACATGTGTGTAAATTTTTTGGGGAAATAATGGGGAAAAAATTTTCAAAAAAGTACAAAAAATTACACAAATGTTTGCTATGTCAAAACCCCCGAAGGTGTTAAAATACAAGCTAAAACCCTTGATTTCACTAAAGTACAAGAAACAGGCAGGTCGCCCTCATAACCCGAAGGTACGTAGTCCAGAGTCTTACCACTACAAAAATTTCAAAAGTTTTTTCATAAGAGATGTTTATTTAAACAATTTTTATATAATAGGAAATTTCTCAGAAATTACTATTATATAAAAAAGCTACAATTGCTATTGCCTTTAATGTTTGCTCTATTAGTTACAAAATAAAATCGGCGAGAATAAAGAGAGTCTATGGAGCCTTGTTCATAAAAAAATAATAAAAGGTGGAATCAACGAAATTCCACCTATGGTATGTTATCGAAAAAAATTTTTTAAATAATATTTTCTTTATTATTACATTCTTTAAGAAACTTTATTCTACAAGATATTGCTATAATAGTATATAATACTATATTTATAACAGTGTTTATTATTAGATTTCTAAAAGCCATATTTTCCAATCCTAAAACTTTTGATAATTTTAAAGAACTTGCATATGATATATAATCTAGCCCAACATTAATTAACAATAGTATTAAAAATATAAAAATTATATTTTTAGCAATTTTATTAATATCAGATTGATAAATTTTTCCTTCACAAAAAGATTCCTTTAATGCTGATAAGTATATTTTTACAATTCCTGCAAAAACTAATACAAAACTTAAAATAGTTGTTACTATACCAGGTAAGAATTCTTTTGCTAATTCATAAACAATATAAAGTATAATACCAACAAAAATACTATTAAGAATAAAATTTTTAATAAATAATTTTGTAAATTCTCCTGAAGATAATTTCTTTTTTTCTTTTGGTTCCGTTTTTTTTATCATTTTCTTATATTTCTCCTTCTATATATTTAATATCATATTAAATCGTATTATATTTAATATAAAATATAGAATAAAAGGTACCAAGATAATAATAACACCAATAAGAATCTTTTTTCCTTTAGTTTTTTTGCTTTTTATCATATATAGAATACCTACTATTAAACCTATAATAATTAGTAAAGAGCATATACTTTGAAATAAGCCTATTACTCTAACTCCCATATCACTTTTACTAACAATAGCACTTGTATCATTTATAGTTTGTGTGCTATGTATTACTGGTGTTGAAACTTTTATTGAATCTATGGACATTTTTGCACCCCCTTTCACTTGAATATATCTTTATAAATATTAAATAATAAAATTTATATTTTGTCAACAAAATTCTCTTTATTAGAGATAAATTTCAAAATAAAAATTATAAAATGAAATCGTTAATAAAGCGAATGGAGTATAATAATGAAAATAACAAAATATAATAATTATAGAAATATATCTGGAAATAAGTTAAAAGAGTTAAGAAAAAAATCTAAAATGTCACAACAAGATTTAGCAAAAAAACTACAATTGGAGGGAATTGATTTAACATCAAAAGAAATTTCAAAAATAGAAACAAATAAAAGATTAGTACAAGACTTTGAATTGTTTGCTTTTGCAAAAATTTTTAAAGTAACATCAGATGAATTTAATACTGAAAATAAATAAAAAATTTTACAAAAATACTGTATAATTTACAAAATTATTTAATTGATACATTTAGAAAACTTCTTACGGACACTAAAACTTTAAACAAAAAATTGCTAAAAAGTATTGACAAGCTATAAAAAAAATATTATAATAATTCTATTGTAAAAGAGAAGGGTGATTAAAATTAAAAAACTTAAAGTAGCGCAAAAAGTTTTTTAAATATAACATAAGAAAAGGTAAGTTGATAAAATAGAGAGTTTATCAGCCTACTTTTTTGTTGCCATTTTCATATTTTATTATGCAAGAAAAATCGTCAGATTTTTCTTTATCAACAAGGTTAACTTACATTGATACCTTGAAATGTGTAATTGCTAAGCAATTTATACATTTGTCAAAGACAGTTATCTTATAAAAGAGGAATTAATTATAAAGAAAGTGTAAATAGTCTTACGGAAATATTAGCAGGGACCAAAAGACTATTTAAATACCTTATAATTAAGAAGGACTTTTATAAAATTAAAATTTATTACCTGCTAATTTTGAAAACAGGGGTGATTAGTTTGGTAAAAGATATCAAACATGAAAAATGTGTACGTAAAACATTTGCAAAAACAGAAGATGCTATACAAATGCCAAATCTTATTAAAGTTCAAAAAGATTCATATGATTGGTTTGTAAAAGAAGGACTAGGAGAAGTTTTAAAAGACATATCTCCAATTATAGACTATTCAGGAAACCTAATACTAGAATTTTTTGACTACTATATGGAAGACACAACAAAATACTCAATAGAAGAAGCAAAAGAAAGAGATGCAACATATGCAACAAGACTACACGTAAAAGTAAGATTAATAAATAAAGAAACAGGAGAAATAAAAGAGCAAGAAATCTATTTAGGTGATTTTCCATTAATGACAGACACAGGAACATTTATTATAAATGGTGCTGAAAGAGTTGTTGTAAGCCAATTAGTACGTTCACCAGGATGTTACTATGCCTTTACATACGATAAAACAGGAAAAAAATTATTCACATCAACGGTTATGCCAATACGTGGAGCATGGCTAGAATATGAAACAGATGCAAATGATGTATTTTATGCAAGAGTAGATAGAACAAGAAAAATACCAGTTACAGTTCTATTAAGAGCAATTGGACTAGTTACAGATGAACAAATTGCAGAGTTATTTGGAGAAGAAGAAAAACTAAAAGCAACATTTGCAAAAGACACAATAAAAACACAAGACGAAGCATTAATTGAAATATATAAAAAATTAAGACCAGGAGAATTACCAACAGCAGATGCAGCAAGAAATCTATTTAATGGATTACTATTTGACCCAAGAAGATATGACCTAGCAAAAGTAGGTAGATATAAATATAATCAAAAATTATGTCTAGCAACAAGAATAACAAATCAAATTGCATTTTCAGACATAATACATCCAGAAACAGGAGAAGTATTAGTAGAAAAAGATAACACAATTACCCAAGAAATTGCAGAAGAAATACAAAATTCTGGAATAAATATAGTAGATGTAAAAGTAAATGACAGAAAAGTTAGAATAATTGGTAATGGAACAGTAGATATTCACAAAGTTTTAGATATAGATTTTAAAGACGTTGTTATTAAAGAAAAAGTAAACTATGAAATATTAAAAAATATAATAGACAACACAGAAGAAAAAGACTTACTAAAAGAAATTCAAGAAAGAATGGAAGAATTAATTCCAAAACATATTACAAACGAAGATATTATAGCATCTATAAACTACTTATTAAACCTAAGCCATGGTATAGGAAACGTAGATGATATAGATCACTTAGGAAATAGACGTGTTAGATGTGTTGGTGAATTATTACAAAATCAATTTAGAATTGGTTTAACAAGATTAGAAAGAGTAGTACGTGAAAGAATGACAATTCAAGATTTAGATGTTGTTACACCACAAACCCTAATTAATACAAAACCAATAACATCATCTATTAGAGAATTCTTTGGAAGCTCTCAATTATCACAATTTATGGATCAAACCAATCCATTATCTGAACTAACACATAAAAGAAGAATATCAGCATTAGGACCAGGAGGATTAACAAGAGAAAGAGCTGGATTTGAAGTAAGAGACGTTCACTTTACACATTATGGTAGACTATGTCCAATAGAATCACCAGAAGGACCAAACATTGGATTAATATCAGCAATATCATCATTTGCAATAATAAATGAATATGGATTTATAGAAACACCATATAGAAAAGTAGATAAAGAAACACATAAAGTAACAGACATTGTAGAATATATGCCTGCTAATGTTGAAGAAAAATACGTTATAGCAAAAGCCTCTGAGCCAGTTGATAAAGAAGGAAGATTTATTAATAAAAAAATAAAAGTAAGAATCGCAGACGAAATTGCAGAAGTTCCACCAGAAGAAGTTGACTACATAGATGTATCACCACAACAATTAGTTTCAGTTGGTGCTGCAATGATACCATTCTTAGAGCACGATGACGCTCACCGTGCATTAATGGGTGCAAACATGCAACGTCAAGCAGTTCCACTATTAAAAACAGACTCACCAATTGTAGGAACAGGTATGGAATATAGAGCAGCAAAAGATTCTGGAATAATGGTACTAGCAGATGAAGATGGAACAATAGAAAAAGTAACAGCAGATGAAATTATTCTAAAAACAAAACACGGATTAAAAACATATAAACTACGTAAATTTAAAAGAACAAATGGTGGCACATGTATTAATCAAAGACCAATTGTTGTAAAAGGAGAAAAAGTAAAAGCAGGAGACGTAATAGCAGATGGACCTTCTACAGACAAAGGAGAAATGGCATTAGGAAAAAATGTATTAATAGCATTTGCTACATGGGAAGGATACAACTACGAAGACGCAGTTTTAATTAGTGAAAGACTAGTAAAAGATGATGTATACACATCAATACATATAGAAGAATACGATTGCGAATGTAGAGATACAAAATTAGGACCAGAAGAAATAACAAGAGATATACCAAACGTTGGTGAAGACAGCCTAAAAGACCTAGATGAAAACGGAATTATTAGAATAGGAGCAGAAGTAAGACCAGGAGACATTCTAGTTGGAAAAGTAACACCAAAAGGAGAAACAGAACTAACAGCTGAAGAAAGATTACTACGTGCAATTTTTGGAGAAAAAGCAAGAGAAGTTAGAGATACATCACTAAGAGTACCTCATGGAGAAGCTGGAACAATAGTAGATATAAAAATATTTACAAGAGACAATTCAGAAGAATTAGGACCTGGAGTAAATCAAGTTATTAGATGCTATATTGCACAAAAAAGAAAAATATCTGTTGGTGATAAAATGTCTGGACGTCATGGAAACAAAGGTGTTGTATCAAGAATACTTCCAGAAGAAGATATGCCATTCTTACCAGATGGTACACCAGTAGATGTAGTACTAAACCCATTAGGTGTTCCTTCTCGTATGAATTTAGGCCAAGTTTTAGAAGTTCACTTAGGTGCAGCAGCACGTGAACTTGGATGGAAAGTTGCTACCCCAGTATTTGATGGAGCAACAGAAGAAGAAATATCTGAACTACTAGAAAAAGTAGGACGTACACCAGATGGAAAAACAGATCTTTATGATGGTAGAACAGGAGAAAAATTTGATAAACCAGTTACAGTTGGTGTAATGTACATGTTAAAACTTCACCACTTAGTAGATGACAAAATACATGCTCGTTCAACTGGACCATATTCATTAGTAACACAACAACCACTAGGAGGAAAAGCACAATTTGGTGGACAACGTTTTGGTGAAATGGAAGTTTGGGCTTTAGAGGCATATGGAGCAGCACATACTCTACAAGAAATATTAACAGTAAAATCAGATGACGTAGTAGGAAGAGTAAAAACATATGAAGCAATAGTAAAAGGAGAAAATGTACCAGAACCAGGCGTACCAGAAAGCTTTAAAGTATTAATTAAAGAATTACAAAGTTTAGGTTTAGATATAAAACTATATTCTGAAGACAATAAAGAATTAGAATTAAAAGAAAACATCGAAGATGGAATAGACTTTAATTTAGAAAAAGACAAAATATCTTTAGAAGAAGAAAATGTAATTGAAAACGATGAATTAGAAAACGAATATATAGAGGAAGATTTAGAAGATACAGATGAATTATTCGATGCTAACGATTTACTAGACGATGAAGAAGAACTATATGATTCAGATTTAGCAGCAGATAATTTAGCCGATGAAGAAGACTTAGCAGAAGAAGATAAATAAACAAATTTTTGAGGAATCTTCCTCAAAAATTTGTAATGAAAAGTGAATAGTGAATGATGAACATTTTAAAGATAAAATAATTTTACTGCTAAAATTATTAAAACTACATTATTAATTATTCATTAAACTAATTGAATATAAAATACATAGAGCAAATAAAACAGCATAAAAAAATTGCACAGCAGTGTACGCTTTAAATGTAAAAATGTATTAAAAACCCAGAATGTATGGAGTCGCACCATTGGTCGACCAAAAAAATCGTAGATTTTTTTAAGGAGGAAAAAAATTGGACGAACTAGAAATTTTTGATAAAATAAAAATAGGTCTAGCTTCAGATGAAACTATAAGAATGTGGTCAAAAGGCGAAGTAAAAAAACCTGAAACAATAAATTATAGAACATTAAAACCTGAAAAAGATGGATTATTCTGTGAAAGAATATTTGGACCAACAAAAGACTGGGAATGTCATTGTGGAAAATATAAAAGAGTAAGATATAAAGGAATCATATGCGATAGATGTGGAGTAGAAGTAACAAAATCAAAAGTAAGAAGAGAAAGAATGGGACATATAGAACTTGCAGCACCAGTAGCACATATATGGTATTTTAAAGGAATTCCAAGCAGAATTGCCTTAATGTTAGATGTATCTCCAAGAAACCTAGAAAAAATAATTTACTTTGCTTCATATATTGTTACAGACAAAGGAACATCAGGACTAACTAAATGTCAAGTATTAACAGAAAAAGAATATGTAGAAGCAATAGAAAAATATGGCAAAGGTTCTTTTAAGGCAGAAATGGGAGCAGAAGCTTTAGAAAAACTTTTGAAAGAAATAGACTTAGAAAAGCTATCTAATTCATTAAAAAAAGAAATTGAAAAAGCAAGTGAACAAAAGAAATTAAAAATAGCAAAAAGATTAGACACTATAGAATCATTCAGATTATCTGGAAATAGACCAGAATGGATGATAATGAATGTTGTACCAGTTATACCACCAGAATTAAGACCAATGGTACAATTAGACGGTGGTAGATTTGCAACATCAGACCTAAATGACTTATATAGAAGAGTAATTAACAGAAATAATAGATTAAAAAGATTATTAGAATTAGGTGCACCAGAGATTATTGTAAGAAATGAAAAAAGAATGTTACAAGAATCTGTAGATGCATTAATAGATAACGGAAGACGTGGTAGACCAGTAACAGGAGCAGGAAATAGACCATTAAAATCATTATCAGACATGTTAAAAGGAAAACAAGGTAGATTTAGACAAAACCTATTAGGAAAAAGAGTTGACTACTCTGGACGTTCTGTTATTGTTGTTGGACCAGAATTAAAAATATATCAATGTGGTGTTCCAAAAGAAATGGCAGTTGAACTATTTAAACCATTTGTAATGAAAGAACTAGTAGGAAGAGGAATAGCACATAACATTAAAAATGCAAAAAGAATGGTTGAAAGACTAAGACCAGAAGTATGGGATATTCTAGAAGAAGTTATTAAAGACCATCCTGTTATGTTAAACCGTGCTCCAACTTTACATAGACTAGGAATACAAGCATTTGAACCAGTTTTAGTAGAAGGTAGAGCAATAAAACTACATCCACTAGTATGTACAGCATTCAATGCTGACTTCGATGGAGACCAAATGGCTATTCACGTACCATTATCACCAGAAGCACAAGCAGAAGCAAGATACCTAATGTTATCTGTAAACAACTTATTAAAACCACAAGATGGTAAACCAGTTACAGTACCAACGCAAGATATGATACTAGGAAGCTACTATTTAACAATGGATGAAGCTGGAGAACCAGGAGAAGGAACATACTTTAAAGATGTTGAAGAAGCACTACTAGCATATCAAAACGGAGACTTAGGACTACATGCAAAAATATTTATTAGAATGTTTAAAGAAATAGACGGGGAAATGAAGTTCAAAAAAGTGGAAACAACAGTTGGTAGAGTTATCTACAACCAAGGAATTCCACAAGATTTAGGATTTGTAGATAGAACTAATCCAGAAGAAACATTTAAACTAGAAATAGATTTTCCAGTAGTAAAAAAGAATCTAGGAAAAATAGTTGCAAAATGTATTGAAAAACATGGACTAAGCGAAGCTGCCAAAGTATTAGACTATATTAAAGAAACAGGATTTAAATACTCAACCAAAGGAGCAATAACTGTTAGTGCAGCAGATGTAACTACCCCTAAAGAGAAAGAAACAATATTAGCAGAAGCAGATAAAAAAGTTGAAAATATAGCAAAACAATACAAACGTGGTTTAATTACAGAAAATGAAAGATACAATGAAACAATTAAAATTTGGGAACAAGCAACAAAAGATGTTACAAAAGCAATGCAAGACAATTTTGATGAAATGAACCCAATATACATGATGGCACAATCAGGAGCCAGAGGAAATATTAATCAGTTAAGACAAATTGCAGGTATGAGAGGACTAATGGCAAATACTCAAGGTAAAGCAGTTGAAATACCAATAAAAGCAAGCTTTAGAGAAGGACTAGATCCTCTAGAATACTTTATATCATCACATGGTGGAAGAAAAGGACTAGCAGATACAGCATTAAGAACAGCTGACTCTGGATACTTAACAAGAAGATTAGTAGATGTAAGTCAAGATATTATTGTAAGAGAACATGACTGTGGAACTCATGAAGGAATTGTAGTAAGAGATATAAAAGATGGAAATCAAGTTCTAGAAACACTACAAGAAAGACTATTAGGAAGATATGTTTTAGAAGATATATATAATCCAGAAACAAAGGAACTAATTGTAGATACAAATACAATGATAAATGACGATATAGCAGATAAAATTGCAAATGCAGGAATAGAAGAAGTAAGAGTTCGTTCATCACTATGTTGTAGAACAAAGCATGGTGTATGTGCAAAATGTTATGGTAAAGGATTAGCAACAGGCGAAGAAGTAACAATAGGAGAACCAGTTGGTATAATAGCAGCTCAATCAATTGGTGAGCCTGGTACACAGCTTACAATGAGAACATTCCACGAAGGTGGTGTAGCTGGTGGAGATATTACACAAGGTCTTCCAAGGGTTGAAGAGTTATTTGAAGCTAGAAAACCAAAAGGATTAGCAATTATATCTGAAATTGCAGGTAAAGTAAAAGTAAAAGAAGACAAAAAGAAAAAAGAAGTAGTAGTAACTTCAAAAGAAAATTCTAAAACATATACAATACCATTCGGATCAAAATTGCGTGTAAAAGATGGAGATAACATAGAAGCAGGAGAACAAATAACAGAAGGTTCAGTAAATCCAAATGAAATACTAGAAATCAATGGACCAGATGGAGTATACAACTATTTAATTCAAGAAGTACAAAAAGTATATAGAAACCAAGGTGTTGATATTAACGATAAACACATAGAAGTAATAGGAAGACAAATGCTAAAAAAAGTAAAAGTATACGATTCAGGAGATACAAGCTTTTTCCCTGGTTCTATGGTAGATATCTATGATTTCGAAGATGAAAATCAAAAAGTCCAAGAAGAAGGAAAAAGACCTGCAACTGGAAAAAGAATATTACTTGGTATAACAAAAGCAGCATTAGCAACAGAAAGTTTCTTATCTGCAGCATCATTCCAAGAGACAACAAGAGTATTAACAGATGCAGCAATAAAAGGAAAAATAGATCCACTAATCGGATTAAAAGAAAACGTTATTATAGGTAAACTAATCCCTGCAGGAACAGGAATGAATATATACAAAAATGTTAAAATAAATACCGAAGTAGAAAATACAGTAGAAGATACAGCTACAATGCACAATAAAGAAACAAATTTAGTAGGATAATAAATTAAAACCTAATAGAAAAAAATCCAACTCAATAAGAGTTGGATTTTTTTCCCAGTACTTAGGGTAAATCTTGACAAATCCCAGTAAAATAGGGTACAATATATATGTTAAAAAGGAGGAATGTATGTCTAAAAACGATAAAAACTTTATAAATTTAGTTTCAAGAACAAAGATATACTTAGCAATAATTGCAATATTATTAATTATATTATGTGTAAAAGATACTGAATACGTGGTACCTTCAATTATTATATATGCACTTATTGTAATGTACTCATTATGGACAAATAATAAAAGAATAGATGAAATATCAAAACATATACAAGATGTTACCTTAAATGTAGACTCTACAATTAAAACATCATTAGTAAACTCACCATTTCCATTAGTAATTATGGAAACAGATGGAAATATAATTTGGAAAAGTTCAAAATTTGTTAGTGAATTTGGAAATATAGATATAAATAATATTACTAAAAGTTTAGCAAAGGAAATAAAGCTAGACATTCTAGAGAACAAATTAAACAAAGAACACATTAAAAACAAATCAATTTACAAAGAAATAGAAATAGGAAAAAATACCTACAAAATTTTCGGAGAATACGTAAAATCTAAAAAGAAAAAGCAAAATGAATACATGATGACATTATACTTTATAGACAACACAGAATATAAAAAAACAGTAAATAAATTAGAAGATGAAAAATCATGTATCGGCTTTATAATGATAGACAATTATGATGAAATGCTAGAACTTTTACCAGACGACAAAAAAACATTTATACTAGCGGAAGTAGAAAAGAAAATATTTGATTGGGCATATAAAAATAATGGAGCAATTGTAAAATCAGATAGAAGAACATATGCATACTTTATAGAGCAAAAAGACTTAGAAAAAATAAAAAAAGAGAAATTTGAGATATTAGACGAAATAAAAGAAATAGATACAGACGAAACATTATCATTAACACTAAGTATTGCAATATCAAACGAAGGAAAAACAAACTATGAAAAATATAAATCTGCACAAGTAGCAATGGATATTGTACTAGGACGTGGTGGAGACCAAGCGGTTGTAAAAGAAAATGAAAAATATATATTCTTTGGAGGAAGAACTTTAGAAGTAGAAAAAAGAACAAAGGTAAAAGCAAGAACAGTAGCCAGAGCATTAGAACAAATTATAAAAGAATCAAAAAATATTATAGTAATGGGTCACGCAAACTCAGATATAGACTGTATGGGCTCAAGCCTAGGAATATATAGGCTAGCCAAAAGCTTAGATAAAGATATATACATTGTAAACACATCTAATGGAGTATCAATGGACAGCTTTATAGGAACTTTAAAAAAAGAAGAAGAATATAAAGGTATATTTATAAATAAAGCAGAGGCATTAAATAGAATAACAAAAGAAACATTGCTAGTTATAGTAGATACAAATAAAAATAACTATGTAGAAGTTCCAGAACTATTAAATGAAACAAACAAAATAGTAGTAATAGACCACCATAGAAAAAGTCCAGAATTTATAGAAAATACAATATTAAACTTCCATGAAGTATATGCATCATCTGCAGCAGAACTTGTAACAGAAATTTTGCAATATGCACAAACAAACATTAATTTAACAGAATTAGAAGCAGAAGGTCTATATGCAGGAATTATGATGGATACGAAAAACTTTACATTCAAAACAGGAGTAAGAACATTTGAAGCAGCAGCATATTTAAGAAAAAAAGGTGTAGATATATTAAGAGTAAAAAAATGGTTTCAAAGTGATTTAAAAAGCTATAATCAAATAGCAGATATTGTTAAAAAAGCAGAAATAATAAATGGAACAATTGCAATATCAGTTTATGAGCAAGAAGACAAAAATGCAAATTTAATATGTGCAAAAGCAGCAGATGAACTACTAACAATAAATCAAATAAATGCATCATTTGTACTAGGAAAATGTGGAGACAAAATATTTGTAAGTGGACGTTCAATTGGAGATATTAACGTACAAATTATATTAGAAAAATTAGGAGGAGGAGGACATATTACAGTAGCAGGAGCACAACTAGAAGGAGTGTCCTTAGAAGAAGCAAAACAAGAAGTAGTAAATAGAATTAATGAATATTTTAGTGAAAGCATGTAAATTTGAAAAATAATCAGCATTTTGCGTTGTTAAGCTTCAAATTTAATTTAATCAACGTGCAAAAAGCACGCCTCATAAATTAAATTTTCGTTTGCCTAGCAATATACTAACTTTTTTTCAAATTAATAAAATTGAAAAAAATAATCATACAATCAAAAAGCAAGGAGGAAATATATGAAAGTAATTTTAATGCAAGATATAAAAGGCGTAGGAAAAAAAGATGATATAATTAATGCAAATGATGGATATGCAAGAAACTATTTATTTCCAAGAAAATTAGCAGTAGAAGCAAATAGCGAAAATATGTCAAAATTAAAAGGCAAACAAGACTCAGCAAATTATAAAAAAGAACAAGAAAAAGAAAAAGCAAATGAATTAAAAGAAAAAATATCAAAAATTACGTTAAAAGTAACAGTAAAAGCAGGAGAAAATGGAAAAATATTTGGATCTATCACATCAAAAGAAATAGCAACAGAACTAAAACAACAATATAACATAGAAATAGATAAAAAGAAAATTTTATTAAAAGAAGCCATAAAACAAACAGGAATATTTAATATAGATGTAAAATTATACGAGGGAATTATAGGAAAGATAAAAGTTAATATAGTAGCATAAGGAGGTAATTATGGAACTAGGAAAAATACCACCAAACGATATAGAAGCTGAACAAGCAGTTTTAGGAAGTATGCTCACAGACAAAGATGCAGTAATAGCAGCAATAGAAGTACTAAAACCAGAAGATTTTTACAGAGAAGATAATAAAACAATTTATACAGCAATATTAAATTTATATAATAGAGCAGAACCAGTAGATATAATAACACTAAAGTCAGAATTAACATCAATGGGAAAATTTGACTCAATTGGTGGTTTAGAATATCTAGCAGAATTACCAGAAAAAGTACCAACAACAGCAAATGTAGACAGATATATAAAAATAGTAGAAGAAAAATCAATTTTAAGAAACCTAATAAAAACAGCAAATGAAATTATAAACTTAGGATATGACCCAACAGAAGAAGTAGAAGATATAATGGATGGAGCAGAAAAAAAGATTTTTAATATAATGCAATCCAAAAATCAAAAAGGTTATACTCCCATAAAAGATATATTAATAGAAACATTTGCACAAATAGAACAATTATATAATCAAAAACAACATATAACGGGTGTACCGACAGGATTTGCAGACTTAGACTATAAAACAGCAGGCTTGCATGGTTCAGACTTAGTACTAGTAGCAGCACGTCCAGCAATGGGAAAATCTGCATTTGCATTAAATATAGCAACAAATGCAGCAATTAAGGCTAAAGTACCAGTAGCTATTTTTAGTTTAGAAATGTCTAAAGAACAAATGGTAAACAGAATTTTATGTAGTGAAGCAATGGTAGATAGTAATAAAGTAAGAACAGGAAAATTAGATGAACAAGATTGGGGAAAACTAGCAGGAGCATTAGGACCATTATCAGAAGCAGATATTTACATAGATGATACGCCAGGAATATCAGTTATGGAAATAAGAGCAAAATGCAGAAAACTAAAACTAGAAAAAAATATAGGACTAGTTGTAATAGACTATTTACAATTAATACAAGCAAGTAATAACAAAAAAGGCAGTAGAGAGCAAGAAATATCTGAAATTAGTAGGTCTTTGAAAATATTAGCAAAAGAAATAGATGTACCAGTTATTGCACTATCACAATTATCAAGAGCACCAGAACAAAGACCAGACCATAGACCAATGTTATCAGATCTTCGTGAATCCGGAGCAATAGAACAAGATGCAGATATTGTTATGTTCTTATATAGAGACGATTATTATAACGAAGATAGTGAAAAGAAAAATATAGCTGAAGTAATTTTAGCAAAACATAGAGCAGGTTCAACAGGAACAGTAGAACTGCTATGGCTTGGAAACTACACCAAATTTGTAAATATAGATAAAAATAGATAATTGAAAAGAATATAAACTATGAAAGAAAAAGTATTAGAAACAATTAAAAAATATAATTTAATAGAAACAAATGATAAAATAGTAATCGGAGTTTCTGGTGGACCAGATTCGATTACTCTTTTAAATATGCTTGTAGAACTAAAACAAGAAATAAAATTTGATATAGTAGTTTGCCATGTAAATCACATGATAAGAAAAGAAGCAATAGAAGACGAAGAATATGTTATAAAATTTTGTAAAAAATATAATATAGAATGTTTTATAAAAAGAATTGAAATAGAAAAAGAAGCTAAACAACAAAAAATAGGCACAGAAGAAGCAGGAAGAAAAGCGAGATATGAATTTTTTAATGAAATATTAAAAAAGACATCATCTAATAAAATTGCAACAGCACATACAGCAAATGATAATGCAGAAACAGTTTTAATGAATATATTAAGAGGAAGCGGAAGTAATGGCTTAAAAGGAATAGAGCCTAAAAGAGATAACTTAATAAGACCATTAATAGAATGCAATAGAGAAGAAATAGAAAAGTACTGTAAAGAAAAAACACTAAATCCAAGAATAGATAAAACAAACTTTGAAAATAAATATACAAGAAATAAAATTCGCAATCTATTAATTCCGTATATAAAAGAGAACTTTAATCCCAATATAATAGAAACAATAAATAGATTGTCAGATTTGTGTAAGCAAGAAAATGAATACATAGAAAAAGTAACTTCAATAAAATTTAAAGAAATATTAATAGAAAAACAAAAAAATCAAATAATTTTAGATTTAAATAAATTTAATTTACAAGAAACAGTCATAAAAAGCAGACTAGTGTTATATACTATTAATATACTGTTTGGGACAAGAACAGGAATAGAAAAAAAACATATAGAAGATATTATTAAATTATGTGGCAATAATATAGGTAATAAATTTCTAATTCCAAACAAAAAAGTAAAAATATTAATAAAAAATAAAAAAATTTTTTTTATCGTCAATGAATAGCATCCGTAAGAAATCCTTAGAAACAGTAAGAGTTCCATAAAAAAAGTTTTAAAAAAAGTATTGAAATTATGCAAATACTATGCTATAAATTTAAAAAAATAATCAGCATATTGATTTGACAAACATTAAAATTAATTTAATCAACAAACCAAAAAGCACAGTATCATAAATTAAAGTTTCTGTTTGCCAAGCAAAATACTAATTCATTTTTAAATTAAACTTATAAAATGAGGAAGGAACATATAAAGTGAAAAGTAAATTAAAAACATTTGCCGTATGGCTAATATTAGGAATTATTTTTATTGTACTATTATCATCTGTACTAGATAATACAAATACAAAAATGACATATTCAGATTTAATATCTAAAATGGAAATAGGAGAAGTAAAAAAGATAGAACTAGCTTCTGGTGGGGAATCAGCCTATGTTACATTAGAAGGAGAAACAATTCCTAAGGAAGTAAATATACCAAGTACAGAAAGTTTTATGAACTATGCTACAGATTTATTAAAAGATGGTAAAATAGAATTTAATGAAAAATCTCAATCAATTATTATTACCATATTAAGTCTATTATCACCATTCGGAATTATAATAATTTTCTTCATATTCTGGTTCTTATTAATGAATAATACAAGCTCTCAGGGTGGAGGAGCTAACAGAACTATGTCATTTGGAAAAAGTAAAGCAAGAATGACAGCACCAGACGATAAAAACAAAATAACATTTAAAGATGTGGCAGGAGTTGAAGAAGAAAAAGAAGAACTAGAAGAAATAGTAGAATTCCTTAAAAACCCTAAAAAATTTACAGATATGGGAGCAAGAATTCCAAAAGGAGTATTACTTGTTGGACAACCGGGTACAGGAAAAACACTTTTAGCAAAAGCAGTTGCTGGAGAAGCAGGAGTGCCATTCTTTATTATGAGTGGTTCAGATTTTGTTGAAATGTTTGTAGGTGTTGGAGCATCTAGAGTAAGAGATTTATTTGAGCAAGCAAAGAAAAATGCCCCATGTATTATATTTATAGATGAAATTGATGCTGTAGGACGTCAAAGAGGAGCAGGTTTAGGTGGAGGACATGATGAAAGAGAACAAACATTAAATCAATTACTAGTAGAAATGGATGGATTTGGAACAAATGAAGGAGTAATTGTACTTGCAGCTACAAATAGACCAGATGTATTAGATAAAGCACTATTAAGACCAGGAAGATTTGATAGACAAATTGTAGTACCAGCACCAGATGTATTAGCAAGAGAAAAAATATTAGAAGTACATGCAAAAAATAAAAAAATTGCTGAAGATGTAGACTTAAAAACAATAGCCAAAAATACATCAGGATTTTCAGGAGCAGACCTAGAAAATGTATTAAATGAAGCAGCATTACTTGCAGCAAGGCGAAATTTAAAACAAATAGGAATGACAGAAATAGAAGACGCAATGGTAAAAGTAACCATGGGACCAGAAAAGAAAACAAGAGTAAGAAGCGAAAAAGAAAATAAATTAGTAGCATATCACGAAGCAGGTCACGCAGTTGTAAGCAGATTTCTAGAATCACAAGACCCAGTACATCAAATATCAATAGTTCCAAGAGGAATGGCTGGTGGTTATACAATGTATAGACCAACAGAAGACAAATCATTTATGTCAAAAACAGAAATGGAAGAAAATATAGTATCACTTCTTGGAGGAAGAGTGGCAGAAAAATTAATACTAGATGATATATCAACAGGAGCAAGTAACGATATAGAAAGAGCATCAAAAATAGCAAGAGATATGGTTACAAAATACGGTATGAGCGAAAAAATAGGATCTATTATGTATGGTTCAGGACAAGAAGAAGTATTTTTAGGAAGAGACTTTACACAATCTAAAAACTATTCAGAAGAAACAGCAGGAATAATAGACGAAGAAATAAAGAAAATAGTAGATAAAGCTTATAATAGAGCAGTTAAAATATTAAGCGACAATATAGATAAACTTCATAGTGTAGCTAAAGTATTACTAGAAAAAGAAAAAATCGATTCAGAAGAATTCGAAGCAATCTTTAAAGAAGAATAATGTCAATTGGACGGAGCTGTCAATGGGGACGTAGATATTTGACAATAACAATTGTCAAATATCTACGTCCCCATTGACATATTTTTTACATAAAAACGTAAAAAATAATAAAAATAAAGTTCAAAATATTTATAAAATATTTCTATTAATATTGACAAGCCATATAAAATTAGAGTATAATAATAAACGTAGAAAAAGAAAGAAAATCCCACATACTGTGAAAAGTACTGGAAGGAGGGGAATAAATGTCAGAAATAAAAGTTAATAATGGAAATATAGAAGAAGCTCTTAAAAGATTTAAGAGACAATGTGCTAGAAATGGGGTATTACAAGAAGTACGTAAAAGAGAGCACTATGAAAAGCCAAGCGTAAAAAGAAAAAAGAAATCAGAGGCTGCAAGAAAAAGAAAATTTTAAAAAGTAAAAAGTGGTACGAGCTATCGTTCCACTTTTTTTAAAGACTCGAGAGGGGGGACCAAAAAGGGTCAGACCCTTTTTGGTCCCCCCTCCAGGCTTTATTTCATTTTTAAATTTTTAATTGACAAATAATTGAAGATTATATATATTAAAAGAATAAAATACAGAATTTGGCAAATAATATAATATGGAGGTTTTTTATGAATAATGTGATTAATTTGGAAATAAAAAAAGGCATTAATTTGCATCTTATAAAAACAAATAAATTTAAAACTAATCTTTTATCTGTGTTTTTAAGCACGCCATTAAGTAAGGAAAAAGTAACTCTAAATGCGTTAATTCCTGCAATATTAAGAAGAGGAACACAAACAATGCCAACACAAGACGAAATAAGTATATCGCTAGAAGAAATGTATGGAGCAAGTTTCGATTGTGGAATAGATAAAATAGGCGATGATCAAGTTCTAAAGTTCTATTTAGAAACAATAAATAATGAGTTCTTACCAGAAGAAGGGGATAACCTAGAACAGGCAATTAAAATATTGCTAGAAGTTGTGTTCAATCCATTATTAGAGAATAATGAATTTAAAAAAGAATATGTAGAAAACGAAAAAAATAATTTAAAACAAATTATAGAAGGAAGAAAAGATGCAAAAGCAACATATGCTTATGATAGATGCATAGAAGAAATGTATAAAAATATGCCATATAGTTTATATAAATATGGAAACTTAGAAGACTTAGAAAAAATAAATAACAAAAGTGCATATGAGCAATATATAAACCTAATAAATAACTGCAAAATAGATATTTTTATATCTGGAAATATTGAAGAAGAAGTAAAACAAAAAGTATTAAGTAATCCTAATATACAAAAATTACAAGAAAGAGATGCAAATTATATAATTAATAACAAGGAAAGTAGAAAAAAAGAAAAACGTGAAGAACAAGAAGTTTCAGAAAGCATGGATGTTAATCAAGGTAAATTAATAATAGGATTAGACATACTAGAAGAAAAAGAAGACGACAAATATATAGCGCTTGTATATAATGCTATATTAGGAGGAATACCAACCTCAAAAATGTTTCAAAATGTAAGAGAAAAGAATTCTTTAGCATATACAGCATCTTCTAGTTTTATTAGACAGAAGGCAAATATATTTATTAAATGTGGAATAGATATTCAAAATTACGAAAAAGCTTTAAAAATAATTAAAGAACAAATAGAAGATATGAAAAAAGGAGAATTTACAGATCAAAACATAGAAGAAGCAAAAAGAAATATTATATCTACCATTAATTTTATACCAGACGAGCAAGATACAGAGCTTATGTATTACTTTTCACAGGAACTATCTGGATATGAGATGGGATATGATGAATATATACAGAAAATTAATGATGTTAATAAAGAGAAAATTATTAATTTAGCAAAAAGAATGCAAATTAATACTATTTATTTTTTAAAAAATTAATAAATTGTAATTTGCCGCTAATCTCTCAGCCTATTTTTGAGCACGTTTTTTTCAAAATTAGACCCTCCAAGCCAAGGGGTATTCCCCGCCTCAAA
>CANQAB010000006.1 GCA_947589445.1 uncultured Clostridia bacterium
TTGAGGCGGGGAATACCCCTTGGCTTGGAGGGTCTAATTTTGAAAAAAAGTGCTCAAAAATAGGCTGAGAGATTACTTAAAATAATGTTAGCGTCAAATTACAATTTATTTAATTAATTGTTAAAAACTTATACACAAAAATTGTAATAAATGATATAATGCAAAAGAAGATAAATAGTACAATAGATAAGGGGTAATTTATGGGAAATATAGTTTTATTAGATGATTTAACAATAAATAAAATAGCTGCAGGAGAAGTAATAGAAAGACCAGCATCAGTTATAAAAGAAATGGTAGAAAATTCTATAGATGCTGGAGCAACCATTATTAACGTTGAAATAAGAAATGGTGGAATTTCATATATTCGTGTTTCAGATAATGGAAAAGGAATTTTAAAAGATGATATGGAAATTGCTTTTGAGAGACATGCAACAAGTAAAATAAGACAAGCTAGTGACTTAGACACAATAAAGTCTATGGGATTTAGAGGTGAAGCTTTAGCAAGTGTTGCAGCAATTGCAAATGTGGAAATGATTTCAAAACATGAAGATGCAAATATAGGAAATAGAATTGTAGTAGAAGCTGGAAAAACTTTAGAATTTGAGGAGATAGGTTGCCCACAAGGAACAACAATTACAGTAAGTAATCTATTTTTTAATACTCCTGTAAGGTATAAATTTTTAAAGAAAGACTTTACAGAAGCTGGGTATATAGAAGATGTAATTACAAGAATAGCATTAGTAAATCCGAATATTTCAATAAAGCTTATTAATACAGGAAAAACTGTTATTCAAACAAGCGGAAATGGGAGCCTTCAAGATGTTATATATGCTATTTATGGAAAAGATATAGCAAGTAGCGTATTAGATGTAGAGTATAATTATGAAGATGTTCATATTGCTGGAGTAGTTGGAAAACCTGAAATTGCAAGAAGTAATAGAGGTAATCAATTATTTTTTGTAAATAAAAGGTATATAAAAGATAAAGTTTTAACTGGAGCAACAGAAAAAGCATTTAAAGGAATGATTCCTATAGGAAAATATGGATTTGTTGTTTTAAATATAGAAATTGATCCATCTAAAGTTGATGTTAATGTTCATCCTGCTAAATTAGAAGTAAGATTTGCAGAAGAAAATAAAATTTTTAAAGCAGTTTATCATGCAATACAAGAAACTTTACTTAAGGCAGAACTTATAGAAGCACCTGAAAGAGAGGTAGAAGATACAAAAGAAGATGTAGAAAAAGCAAAAAAGCTAAATTCTTTTGGAAATTTATTTGGTGGAAGAAAATACAATTCTGAACCTATAATTAATAAAAACAAGAATATTTTGGAAGATATATATAATAAGAATAATATGGAAGAAACTCAAGTAATTAATGCAGAAGAGATAAAAGCACAATTAAAGCAAGAACAAGAGAACATTGAAAAGTCTAATATCAGTAATGAGCAAAAGGAAAACCTAAAGAATTCAAATATATCTATTGGAGATGTTTTAACAGACTTAGCAAGAATAAGAGCTAACATGAATGAGGAAATAGATGAAACAAGTAAGAAAAATGTAAATAATATACAACCAAATTCTCAATTAAATAATTCATATAATGAAATATCTAAAAATATGGAGAAATTAGAAAATTTAAAAGTATCTGAAAGTTTTGATGCTATGTATGAAAAGGCATTTGGAAAAATACCTGCATCAACAGAAGAAAAAATAGAAGACGATAAGAAAAAAATTGATGGATATGATATTGTAAAAGATAATAATATTTCTGTATTTGAAGAAGTAGAAGAATATAAACAAATGCCAGTATATAAATTTATTGGAATAGCATTTTCTACATATATTATTATAGAAATAAAAGACGAAATGTATATTATAGATCAACATGCTGCACATGAAAGAATAATGTATGAAAAAATAAAAAAGAATTATTATTCACAAGGAGAAAAAGAATCACAGCTTTTATTATTGCCAGATATTATTACATTAACACATAAAGAAATGGACATAGCACGTGATAATATGGGAATATTTCAAAGAGCAGGTTTTGAGTTAGAAGAATTTGGAGAAAACACTATAAAATTAACTGGTGTACCAACTGTATGTTATGATTTAGATACAAAGGAATTGTTTTTAGAAACTTTAGATGAAATTAATACAGTAGCAAGAACAGCAAAACAAGAAATAGAGGAAAGATTTATAGCTACTGTAGCATGTAAATCTGCAGTAAAGGCTAAAATGGCATTGGATGTACAGGAAGTTGAAAATTTAATGGATCAGCTATTAAAATTACCAAATCCATTTACTTGCCCACATGGAAGACCTACAGCAATTAAAATGGATAAGAAAGATATAGAAAAAAAATTTGCACGTAGAAAATAGAATTAATAAGAAAGGAAAAAGATGAAACCAACAGTAATAGTAATTTGTGGACCTACTGCATCTGGAAAAACAGCACTATCAATAGAACTTGCGAAAAGAATAAACGGAGAAATTGTATCTGCCGATTCTATGCAGATATATAAAGAAATGGATATTGGCAGTGCAAAAGTAACTAAAGAAGAAATGCAAGGAATTAGGCATTATTTAATAGATTGTGTTTCACCAGACAAGAGATATAGTGTTGCAAATTATAAAAAAGATGCAAAGCAAGCAATAGAAGAAATATTAAAAAAAGGAAAAATACCAATTGTTGTCGGAGGAACAGGCTTATATATAGATTCGCTTATTTATGAAATAGAGTATAGTAATATAGTAATAGATGAAAGCTATAGAAAAGAATTAAAAGAAATAAAAGAAAATGAAGGATTAGAAGTATTATATAAAAAGGCATTGAAAATAGACCCAAAAGCAATGGAAAAAATTAGTCCAAATGATTATAAAAGAATTGCTAGAGTTTTAGAAATATATCATGCAACTGGAAAAACAAAAACAATGCAAGAGCAAGAATCTAAATTAAAAGAGATACCTTATAATTATAAAGTCTTTGCAATAGATTATGATAGAGAAAAACTTTATACAAGAATTAATAAGAGAGTAGATATTATGATAGAAAAAGGACTTATTAAAGAAGTACAAAATTTGCTTGAACGTTATGATGAATTTCCAACTAGTATGCAAGGATTGGGATATAAAGAAGTCAAACAATATTTAGATGGACAACTAAAAAAAGATGAAATGATAGAAAAAATAAAACAAGAGTCAAGAAGATATGCTAAAAGGCAATTTACATGGTTTAGAAAAAATAAACAGACAATATGGCTAAATGGTGAAGAAGAAGTTTCGAAAAATATAGATAGAATTTTGGAAGAAATTTAAGGAAGGAATGGATTACATTGCTACAGGATAAATTAGTAAAGAAAAGTAAAATAGATGTAAAAGTGGTAGTAGTATTAATTATTATTATAATTTTTATTATGTGTTTCGCTTATAGTATTATTGCATTATTTATGAATCCAACAGATACATTTATGATAGAAAATGGAAAAATATCAGAATCAGAAGAAACAGTGCGGATATTTAATAAGGGATGAAAAAATTTTTCAGGGAAATAATTATAAAAATGGAATATTGCAAATAAAAACAGAGGGACAAAGGGTAGCAAAAGGAGATCCAATTTTTAGGTATTATACCAATAATGAAGAAAATCTTGTGAAAAAAATAGAAGAGTTAGATATACAAATACAGGATGCTTTAGAGCAAAATACAAATATATATTCCAGTGATATTGCTGCAATTGATAAGCAGATAGAAGAAAAATTAATTAAAATTTCAACAATGAATAAAAAAGTAGATATATCAGAGTATAAAAAAGATATTAATAATGCACTTACCAAAAAAGCTAAGTTAACAGGAGAATCGAGTCCTGCAGGATCATATATAAAAGAGCTTATTTCAAAAAGAAGTAAGTACGAAGAACAATTAAATTCAGGTTCAGAATATATTAAAGCAACAGTAAGTGGAGTAGTATCATATAAGTTAGATGGATTAGAGGAAACTTTAACTACAAATAATTTTGAAAATATTACCGAGGATTATTTAAATAATTTAAAATTAAAAACAGGTGAGATAATTCCTAGCAGTAATGAAGGAGGTAAAATTGTAAATAATTATAAATGTTATATAGCTACCATAATGAAATCAGAAGAAGCAAAAAGTGCTGAAATAAATGATAGCGTGCAGATAATGCTATCTACAGGTGATGAGATAAAAGCTACTGTCGATTATGTTTCGAATCAAGAGAGTGGAAATAGATTAATTATTTTTAAAATAACAAATGATGTAGAAAAATTAATTAGTTATCGAAAAATATCTCTTGAAGTAGTATGGTGGAATGCAAGTGGATTAAGAGTACCTAATTCATCTATTGTGGAAAGAGATGGTAAAAACTATATTGTTAGAAAAAGAGTGGGTTATGAAGACAATATATTAGTAAAAATCCTAAAAAAATCTGAAAATTACAGCATTATAGAAAATTTTACAAGTTTAGAATTAAAAGAAATGGGTTATTCTACGGAAGAAATTAAAAATATGAAAGCTATTAGCTTATATGACGAAATATTGCTTAGTCCGACAAAATAATATTACAGTAATATTACAATAATATTAAAAATAAATTACGTTATAAAAAAGTATTGACAATGAAGGAAAAAAGTAAGATACTATAACTAGATTTTAATTACGAATGAATATTTAGGAGGTTTTATAAATGGCAGGAGCTATTGTTAACAAATTCTGGGAAGTTTTTGGAGTAAATCAAAATGATGATGAAGAAGAGGAAGAAGAATATATAGATGAAGAAGTAACTGATGAAGAACAAGAGGAAACAGAGGAGAGAGGTTTTTTCTCTAAAAGAAATAAAGTTGTAAATATGCCACAGACTCATCAAGTTAGAATGGTCATTTCTCAACCAACAAGTTTCGAACAAGCTGAAGAGATATGCACATATCTAAAAAATAGAAAATCAGTAATTGTAAATTTAGAATATGTAAATAAAGATGTAGCAAGAAGGATAGTTGATGTTATGAGTGGAGCTGTTCATGCGTTAGATGGACATATCCAAAAAATTTCTAATTCAATTTTCTTAATAGCACCTACTTATTATGAAATTTCTACAGAAATGGCTAGAGACGAAATAAAAAATAAACTTTCAGTTTCTTGGTTAAAAAATGGATAATTATAGATGATAGTACAAGGGCGGACAATTTGGGAGCAAAATACCTATGTCCGCTCATAATGTGTTTATTGTGTGTTATAGAATGTTTATATTACAAGAAAAAGATAATGTATGTAAAACTTTAGAAGGAGGAGTTATATATGATAACACCACTAGATATTGAAAATAAAAAGTTTTCAAAACAAATGGTAAATGGATACAGCGTAGACGAAGTAGATGATTTTTTAGATGATTTGACAGTAGAATATGAAAAATTATTTAAAGAGAATTCTGAATATAAAAATGAAATTGTAAAATTAAAAGAAGATATGGAGCATTATAAAACTATAGAAAATACATTACAAAATACTCTAATGATGGCTCAAACTACAGCTGAAGAAGTAAAAGAAGTTGCAAAGCAGCAAGCAGAGCAAATTATAAATGATGCAAAAAGCAATGCACAAAAAGAAGCAGATTCATTAGATAACCAAATAGTTTTAAAGAAAAAAGAGCTAGAAGATGTACAAAAACAATTTGATGTATATAAAGCAAAAATGGAGTCATTGTTAATTTCACAATTGGAATTAATAAAAGATATTAATAAAGAATAAATTTAATAAAGACAAACATATTTTATATAGTTTTATGCAATATATAAAACGATAACAGGTATAAATGTGGTTGTCTTTTAATATGTTTACTTGCATTTTAAAGTTAAATTTGCTAAAATATATTTAAAGAGGTGATACAAATGAGAACAATGTCAAATTATTTAATTATTATGTTTTCTGTTTTAGTATTTATATTTAGATTAATAGTTGTATTTACTACTATAATGGGAATTGAATTTATGGTACAATCAATAAATGTAAATTTAGAAATAGCATATTTATTTGTTATGTTAATATCTATTATATTGTTAAGTAAAAATAAATTATCAGGAGCAATACTATATTTAATAAGTTCTTTGGCATATTTTGGACCTACGTTGCTAAGCCAATTTAAATATGCATTTTCTAGCAATATTAGTGCAGATACTGCTCTAGAAATTGTCGTATCGTTTATATGTGTCGTAATACCTATATTTGCTTTCTTTATTATAGCGTTAGCAAAGAAACAAGAAAAGAAACCAGTTGATAAGAAAACAGATTTCTTTTATAAAAACGAAGCATATGATAGAAAATATGATGAAAGAGCAGATAAGAACAACTATAGAACATTATAATGAAATAATATAAAAAAGAGATTTGAAATGTGAAAAAATTCATTTCAAATCTCTTTTTAGTTTTCAAATAATATAAAATTTAGCTGTTATTTTCAGAAGCTATTTTAACCTCTAAAAGTTTATTTTTAAGTTCAGATTCAATTTTAATAAGCTCACTTTCAGCAGCCAATCTTTTAGCTTTGCCGTCAGAGTGAATTTCTAATAGTTTATCAATAGTTTCAATTAAATCACCATTGGTTTTTTGAAGAGTTTCAACATCTATAATGGCTTTTTCAGATTCTTCTGCTATTTGAATAGTACCTTGTTTTAAAAGTTCGCTATTTGCCTTTAACATGTCATTAGTTAGGTTAGTTACTTTCTTTTGAGTATCTAATGCTTTTTTAGAATTAGCTAATCCAAGAGCAATAACAATTTGATTTTTCCAAAGAGGAATAGTATTAATCAAAGAGCTTTGAATTTTATTTATAAGTTCACTATCATTATTTTGTATAAGTCTAATTTGTGGAGCCATTTGGATAGATATTATTCTAGTAGTTTTCAAATCATATAGTTTCTTTTCAAATCTATTAATTGTATCAGACATATCTTTTACAGCTTGAATATCTAATTGATCATTTGTTTCTTCAGCTTTTTGTTTAAGAGCAGGTAGCGTTACATTATTTAATTCTTCTAGCTTTTTTTCGCCTGCTATAATGTATAAAGAAAGTTGTTTAAAATATTCTAGATTCTTTTCATACATAGTATCAAAAGTTGCAATATCTTTAAGCATTGTTAACTTTTGAGATTCAAGCATTTTTTCAATTTTATCAATATTTACTTCTACTTTATTGTATTTTGCAAGCAATTTATCAAATTGTTTTTTAGCAGAATTAAATATACTAAAAATTCCCTTTTGTGGTGATGTTATAGATGTTGTGTCATCATTAAAAGATTTTATTTCAGTTACAAGATTAGATAGTAATTCTCCAACTGCACCAGTATCTTTAGTTTTTACTTCTGTTAAAACAGAATCAGAAAATTTTGATATATTAGTTTGAGCAGATGCACCATATTGTAAAAGTTGAGCAGTATTTGTGACATCTATTTTTTGTAAAAAGGAATTGATAGCTTCCTGTTCTACAGGAGTTAATTCATCATAATTTAAAGATTTTTCAATTTTGGTTTCGGTAATTTCATTACCATTTAAAATAGTATTTTCTAATTTCTTTGAGTCAATTTTTTCAGTAACTTTTAATTCTAAAGTTTCCATTTTTTTCACAGATGTTAGTTTTTATAACTAACATCGTCTCCTTTCTTAAATAAAATAATTATATAAAATATTTATTATTAATAATGTTTTAATTAAGTTAAAGTAATATAAGTAAAATATATTAAGAAGATGAATTATAAGTTTGAGTTAAATAAATTCTTTAGTTGATATATTACATCTTCGGAATCAGCATTAATACTTGCTGCTTCGTTAATATTAGAAATTTCGCCAAGTGCAGAAATGTTTGCATTATATCCAATAGTATAAATTGGGATATCTAAGTTTTTAACAACTTTAGATACGTTTTCTAAAGAATGCCCCATATTAGTTTCGCCATCACTTAAAACAAACATCATTAATTTTGAATCAGGGACTTCTTTTTGCTTTTCAAGTAACATATTAGTGGCTACCAAAATTGCATCAAATGTTGCGGTATTTCCAGAAGCAGTTAAGCTTTGAACAGAACCATTAAAATATGCTCTTTGATTTACATCAAATCTATCAATAGGTAAATTAACAGTAACGTTTGTACTGTAACTTACAAGACCAATGTAATTATTATTATTTATATACTGACTCCCATTTATTAAAGATTCCTTTAATTTAGTTATTGGAGTTCCAGCCATACTACCAGAAACATCAGAAACAAATACAGCAATAATTGGTTTTCCTAAATCTTTTTCCTCTTTCCATAATTGTTGAGCTTGTAAAAGAGTATTTCCATCATATGATGAAACAGTTGATGTGTAATTTAAATTATTGTTAAATCCATATGATGTAGCTATTTTTTGAGAAGATGAATTTGTAGCATATTTAGTAAACATTTCTATAAGTTCTGACTTTTCTTGAGAAAGAGTACCACATGAATATAAAGGATTATTATGAGGTAGACCAAATGGTATAAATGAGTATTTATTTTTTAAAGTAGCATCATTTACATATGTTTGATATTCCATTATAAATGCATCTAAAGAACCGCTTTCGGCGGCTGATCTCATTTGCATTGTATTATAAGAAACAAATGGAATATTCGCTTGAAATGTTTGAAAACCATTTTTTGCGGTGTCACTTAAAGGATTAGATGAGTCGAAATAACTAAGTGCTGAAATTAAGAAATTTAATCCTGTTGAACTTGCATAAGGATTTGTATATCCAAGAGATATTTCATTATCTATTGTGGCTTTAACGACAGAAGCTAAATCAGAAGAACCATATTTAGATTTAAGTTTTTCTAAAGTAGACTTAGAAAGTAATATTCCTGAAGTGTTTTTCACAAGTGAATCGGTTATTTTTGTTAATTGTGCTGACTGTGCCTGAGCCATAGCTCCCCAAAGTTCGTTAGATGGTGTAAAGGCATCAGGTATATATTTACCAGAAATAATATAATCTACGGCATCTCCAGATGAAATATTACGAACTGAAACTGATGCTGACTTGCCGTTTATAGTATAACCAGCTTTGTTAAAATTTTGTGCAATTTGTTTAAGCCATCCATCAGTACCATCTCCAGCTTTTTCTGGTGATGAAAATATTTCAATATTAATTTGTCCAGAACCTTTAACACTTAAATCATATTGTGAAATATCTGGTAGTTCATCTGCAAGAGATGCTTTACCAATTGTTATGTTAGATTTAGATGGAGTTGAAGTTGAAACTTTAATATTCTTTAAATAACGATTTAAATAACTAACGGATTTTGAATATAATCTTTCAGATGAAGATTGTCCTATATTTTGCGTAAAATAAATTCCTAAAAAAATTACTATTAAAAACACAACTATTAAAATAAAAAATTTGGATTTTGTATTATTTTCTTTATTCATAAACTTTTACATTCCTTTCATTATTTTATAAAGAATCGCTTTCGCCTCTAAGGGCTTTTAAAGAGTTTGTCATATCACTTAAAATTTGACTTAAAGTATCATCAGAAGAAGTATTATCCATTTGAGAAACTTCTGTTAGTAATTTGTTAAATTCAGCTAATATATTTTCATTACTATTTAAAAGTTTTTGGATATATTCTTTATGCTCTTTTTCTAATGAATTACCTATGTCTGAATCGAATATGGCAATTCTATTTAATATTTTTCTAATATTATTAAATAAGAAATTAGTTGCTTGATTTCCTAAATCTGTTAAAGCAGTAAAATGTTCTTGGTTATTTTGTTCTAGTAATTCATTTAATACACTTTTTTTTCTAGTTATGGAATCAAGCTGAGATAGAGCCTGTTTTATTTCATTAAAAAATGGTGAGTTTTTAATAAGCTTTGATTCTAAAGCATCTTTATAGTCATTTTCATTTTTTAATTTATCTAAGTCATAACCATATTTTGCTGTTGTAGAATGTGTAAAAAATATATATTCGCTAACTATAATAGATATATTAATTAAAATTACTATACAAAATAAAACAGAATTACTACTAAAGGTTAATCCATAAATGCCAGGTGAATAAACAATTACGTCAATTATAGCAAGTATAATATTTATTATAGCCAATTTCAAAAAAAACTTATTATTCATATACATGAACCTCCTTTGTAAAAAAATAAAAAATATCATTAATATTCTATCATATTGTTTTATTGTTTTCAATAAATTTTATTGATATTTTAACCAGTACAAATTAAGATAAAAATAAATTTTTCAATTTGGTATATAATTGTGATATAATAGATATATAGTTAATTTTAATAAAGTAATTTAAAGGAGAAAAAATATGAATAAATTTATGAAAAAATCTAATGAACTAGCTAATAAAGGTATAGAATATAAAGAGGGAGGACCATTTGGAGCGGTTATTGTTGATAAGGAAGGAAAAATAATAGCAACTGGAAATAATAAAGTGTTAAAGACAAATGACAATTTATGTGAGCAAGCAATTGGTTGAAAATTGATTGTTTTTGTGTTAAAATATTGAAAGTTTTGAATTAGTTAGAAATTCTGAGGATGTGAAAAGATGGACGAAAATAAAATGAATATTAACTGGTATCCTGGACATATGGCAAAAACCAAAAGACAGATTATAGATGATTTAAAATTAATTGATGTAGTAATAGAAGTGTTAGATGCAAGAATACCTATTTCTAGCCAGAATCCGGATATGCAAGAAGTAATAAAAAAGAAAAAACAAATTAAGATTTTAAATAAAAGTGATTTGGCGGATGAAAAAGAAACTTTAAAATGGATAGAAGCATTGAAAAGTAAAAATGTATCTGCTATTAGTGTTAATTCTAATACAGGCATAGGTATTAATAAAGTTATACAAGAAATTGAAAATTTAATGAAAGAAGAAAAAAATTTTTATGAGCAAAAAGGAAGGACAGGAAAAACAATAAGAGTATTAGTTTTAGGTATTCCTAATGTAGGAAAATCTTCTTTTATTAACAGAATTTCAAAGAAAACGTCAATGATAGTTGGAAATAAACCAGGAGTTACAAAACAAAAACAATGGATAAGATTATCAAATAATATAGAGTTATTAGATACACCTGGAGTATTGTGGCCTAAATTTGAAAGTGATGAAGTAGCATTGAATTTAGCATTTACAGGAACTATAAAAGATGATATTTTACCCAAAACAGAAATAGCATATAGGTTAGTGAAATTTTTAATAAAGAATTACCTGAATAATTTAATAAACAGATATAACTTAAATTTAGAAGAAATAAAATCAATTTTAAATCAAGATGGAGCGGAAAATAATAATATTTATGAAGTTATGTGCTTAATTGGAAAAAAACGAGGATGTATTGTATCAGGTGGTAATATAGATGATGAAAAAGTTTCCAATATTTTATTAGACGATTTTAGAAAATGTAAATTTGGAAGAATTACTTTAGAAAAGGTTGTAGATTAAATGGAAAAAATAGAAGTAAATCAAATGTCTCCTCTTGTATGGGCGTATATAGGGGATAGTGTGTATGAACAGTATGTGCGTAATTATTTGGTAACTAGCACAAAATATAAACCTCATAAATTACATATAGAAGCAACAAAATTTGTTAAAGCTTCAGCGCAAGCAAATATATTAATGCAGTTAGAAGAAAAATTAACAGAAGAAGAAAAGGAAATTGTGAGAAGAACAAGAAATACCAAAAACCATCATTTGCCTAAAAATTCAAATGTGCAAGAATACATGTATGCAACAGCGCTTGAAGGTTTAATTGGTTATTTATATTTAACTAAACAGAAAAAAAGATTAGAAACTATACTAAGTTTAGCATTAAAATGTGTTTTATAAATTGTAATTTGTGGGTCACTATATCTATATCCGCTCCCGGTAATTTATTTAAATAATAGAAAATTTCTCCGAAATTTCTATTATTTAAATATGCTACAATCGCTATTGCCTTTGAGATTTCCTCACTTTGTTCGGAAACTCAAATCGGCGAGAAGAAAAGACGACATAGTCGCTTTTCTTGATTTTTCATCGCATGCCTTAGGCTACGCAAAGTATGTATCGCAAAATTTCCTTGCGAAAATTTTTCTAAACATACTCTAAGCTTGCCGGTCCCCACCCGTAACTTGCTCGAAAATTTAAATTGAAATCACCTCGCGCTACTCTACTTGTTTTAGGAAATTCAAATACAATGCAAAATTACATTCTCAGACTGTTTTGAGACTTTTTTGAAAAATTAGATCCCGACAGCCCTTTGAGGCGAGGGAATACCCCTTGGCTTGGAGGGTCTAATTTTGAAAAAAACGTGCTCAAAAATAGGCTGAGAGATTACTCAGAATAATGTTAGCGACAAATTCCAATTTATTTGAAAATTTTATATAATTAAGCAGACAAAAGTGGTTGACAAAATTCGAAATTCTTGTTAATATAAATAAGTATAAAAATGGCCCCTTGGTCAAGCGGTTAAGACGCCACCCTCTCAAGGTGGAATCATGGGTTCGATTCCCGTAGGGGTCACCAAATAAAAATGAGATATAACGAAGTTATATCTCATTTTATGTTATTAATAATAATAAAAATTGAAAAGTATGTTGTTTGAACAATGTGAAACTAAGAAATTTGTAGACTATTTTTATTTTGATAAAATATTGCCAATTTTTGTATATTGATATATAATCATAGAAAAATAAAAGATAAAAGAGGAGATGCATATGGGACAAAAAAATTATGATTTTAATAAGACAGTCAAAATTGAAACAATTAAGGAATTAATGGATTTGGCAGTAAAAGATGCAGGTAAAAATATAGCATTTGAATATAGAAACAAAGATAATAAAGAAGAAATTATTAAAGTAACATATGAGAATTTTCAAAAAGACACTTATTATCTAGGTACAGCTTTAGCTACAATTAATATGTTACAAAACCATATCGCAATTATTGGTGATAACAGTTATGAATGGCTTACAACATATTTAACTGTTTTAAAAAGTAATGGAGTTTTTATTCCACTAGATAAAGAATTAACTAGCAAAGAAATTATAAACGTACTAAGAAGTAGCGAAAGTGAAGTTTTGTTCTATTCTGATAAATATGAAAAATATATAGAAGATTTTAGAAAAGAATTACCAAATATTAAGTATTTTATATGTTTTGAAAAAGAAAAAGATGACGAAAATAGTTTGTCTTATAAAAAATTATTAGAAAAGGGAAAAAAAGAATACGAGGCAGGAAATACTACTTATATAGAAATTGAACACGAGGATACAAACTGCTTAAAGCTATTGGTTTATACTTCTGGAACAACTGGAGAACCAAAAGGAGTTATGCTTACAGAACATAATTTAGTAAGTAGTGTATATTATGGTTTGCAAGTAGCAGAAGTTAAAACAAGATGTTTATCTGTTCTTCCATATCATCATACATATGAAGCAGTTGTTGGAATATTAGTTCATTTACATCATCATTCTACAATTTGTATTAATGATAGCCTAAAAAATGTATTAAAAAATTTACAAACGTTTAAACCAGACTATATTTACTTAGTTCCAGCATTTACTGAAGTGTTTTATAAAAATATATGGGCAAATGCTAAAAAAACTGGAAAAGATAAAATATTGAAAATAATGATACCAGTAAGCAATGCATTAAGAAAAATAGGAATAGATTTAAGAAAAAAATTATTTAAATCTATACACGAAGCCTTTGGTGGAAATTTACAAGAAATTATATGTGGTGGAGCGCCTATTAGACCCGAAATTGGAAAATTCTTTAATGACATAGGAGTAATGCTTTTAAATGGTTATGGTATTAGTGAATGTTCACCACTTGTTAGTGTTAATAGACCAAGATTTAATGATAGTTCAACGGTTGGTGTTATTCTTCCTTGTTGTGAAGTAAAAATAGTAAATCCAAATGAAGATGGAGACGGTGAAATTTGGGTAAAAGGTGATATTGTTATGATGGGATATTATAAAGACCCAGAACGTACAGAAAAAGTTTTAAAAGATGGATGGTTTAATACAGAAGATTATGGAAAAATAAATAAAAAAGGTCAATTAGTTATAAATGGTAGAAAGAAAAATGTAATTGTATTAAATAATGGAAAAAATATATACCCAGAGGAAATAGAAAATTACGTATTAAGAGTACCATATGTACAAGAAACTATTGTAAAAGGAATAAAAAATGAAATGGGGCAAGAAACTTCATTATGCGCAGAAGTATTTTTAAACCAAGAAAAGATAGAGGAATTGAACATAGAAAATGTTGAGGAAACATTAAAAAAAGATGTTTCAAAAGCAACACGTGAACTTCCATCATATAAACATATTACAAAAATAGAAATAAGAAAAACAGAATTTATTAAAACTACAACTAATAAAATAAAAAGATAACTTTTAGGTAAAGAAGTACTTTGAATAAAGTGCTTCTTGTTTTTTACTATTTTTCATGGTAAAATAAAGAATATGAAAATAAGAGAATTAATAGAATATGGAAAAAATAATTTAATAGAGAAAGAAGAACCATATAGGTTAACTAAAATGCTTTTATCACATTTATTAAATGTAAATAGTAGCTATTTTATAATAAACTGTGATAAAGAAATAGAAGAAAAAATTGTAGAAGAATTTAAGAAAAATATTAAAGAATTAAAACAAGGAATGCCTATACAATATATTACTAATCACCAAGAATTTATGGGATTAAGATTTTATGTGGATGAAAATGTACTAATACCGCAACCAGATACAGAAATTTTAGTAGAAGAAGTAATAAATATATGCAAAAATAAAAATTGTAATTATATTTTAGATTTATGTGCAGGAAGTGGTGCAATAGGTATTTCACTAGCTAAAACAATAAAAAACGTACATTTAACTATGTCAGATATTTCTGAAAAAGCAATAGAAATTGCAGAAAATAATGCTAAAGAAAATGAAGTAAAAGAGAAGTGTAGTTTTATAATATCTAATATGTTTGATAATATAGAAGGAAAATTTGACATTATTGTATCTAATCCACCTTATATTAAGAAAAATGTAATTAAAACATTAAGTAAAGAAGTACAAAATGAGCCGTTATTAGCATTGAATGGTGGAGAAGATGGACTAGAGTTTTATAGAATAATAGCACGAAATGCACATAAATATTTAAATGTGAATGGAATACTAGCTTTGGAAATTGGTTATGACCAAAAAGAGGAAGTAATTGATTTGTTAAAAAGAGCGGGTAAGTATACAAATATATGTTGTAAAAAAGATTTGGCAGATAATGATAGGATAATTGTCTGCAGTAAGTTGTAATTTATTACAATAGGAGGAATTATATGTCCTTTGCAAGTGATATTAAAGAAGAATTATTAGGAATGAAATTGTGGGATATAAATAGTAATATGAAACAAGATGAACAATTAGCAAGACTTTGCATTAGAGAAGCTTTCATACAATCAGGATCTATAAATGATCCAAATAAAAAGTATCATCTACAAATTATGTTTAAGAAAAAGAAAAAAGCAGATGAAATGAAAATGCTTCTTAGTAATTTTCATATTCTAGCCAAAATTATAAAAAAAGAAAATGAATATATGTTATATATAAAAGATGGGGAAGCAATATCAGAATTTTTAGCTTTAATTGGTGCAAATAATAGTGTACTAAAGTTTGAAGAAGTACGAGTGATAAAAGAAACAAGAAACGAGATTAACCGAATAGTAAATTGTGAAACTGCTAATTTAAATAAAATAATTGAAGTAGCTGTAAAACAAATAGAGGATATTAAATTAATTAAAAAGAAAAATAAGTTTAATATGCTTCCAGAAAGTTTGCAGGAAATCGCAAATGTTAGAATGGAAAATCCAGATATGTCGTTAAGTGAATTAGGAAAAAAATTAAAACAGCCTATAAGTAAATCTGGAGTAAACCATAGATTAAAAAAAATAAGTGCAATAGCAGAAGAATTAAGGAAGTAAGATATGAAAAATATTGGAATATATACTCACATTCCGTTTTGTGTAAAAAAATGCGATTATTGTGATTTTGTATCATATGGTGGAAAAGATGATTTTATAGAAAAGTATGTAGAAGTATTAAAAAAAGAAATAACGTATACATTGGAAAAAGATAATTATAACATAAATACAATATACATCGGTGGAGGAACACCATCGTTAATAGCTTCAAAATATATTATAGAAATTATAGATACAATTAGAAGTATGGCAAAAAAATACTTTCCAAGTGAAATTACAATAGAAGTTAATCCGCGGTACAATTACAGAGCAAAAATTATTAGACTACAAAAATGTAGGAATAAACAGATTAAGTATTGGACTTCAAGAAACCAACAATTCATTATTAAAGCTGATAGGAAGAATTCATACTTATGAACAATTTATAGAAACATATGAACTAGCAAGAAAAGTTGGATTTCAAAACATTAATGTAGATTTAATGATAGGTTTACCAAATCAGACAATAGAAAATATAAAAAGTTCATTAAAGAAAATAATAAAATTAAATCCTGAGCATATTAGTGTATATTCTTTAATCATAGAAGAAGGAACAAAATTATATGAAAAATATAAAAATAAACAATTAGAATTACCAGATGAAGAATCAGAAAGAAGAATGTACTGGTATGTTAAAAATATATTAGAAAATAACGGTTATGTTCATTATGAAATATCTAATTTTGCAAAGCAAGGTTATGAATCAAAACATAATATGGACTGTTGGACACAAAATGAATACATAGGATTTGGAGTGGCTGCACATTCTTATTTAAATGGCAAGAGATACTCTAATACAACTGATATAAAAAAGTATATTAGTCAAAATAAAAAGGGGGACCCAAAAGGGTCAGACCCTTTTTGGTCCCCTAATCAAATAGTGCATGAAATACAAACAGTAGAAGATATGCAAAAAGAATATATGCTATTAGGTTTAAGAAAAATTGAAGGAGTAAGCATACAAAGCTTTAAAAATAAATTTCAAGAGAATCCAATATTCTTATTTAGAAAAGAGCTTAATAAATTAGTAGAGCAAAACTTAATTATAGTGGATGGCAATTTTATTAGATTAACTAATAAAGGATTAGATTTAGCTAATTATGTATGGGAAAAATTTGTATAGTTTTTTATGAAAATTTCATAAAATGTGCAATTTATAGTATTTTGTAAAATTACATGATTTAAAAAAATGTTGAAATATATAAAATAATGTTATATAATATTTCAATAAAAATAAAAGGAGGAAAAAAATGAATTATAAAATAATTGGGCAAACAGTACCATTAGTAGAAACAAAACTAAATGCAGGAGAAAGTATGTATACACAATCAGGAGGAATGGCATATCAAACAGAAGGAATTGAAATGAAAACAAATGCACGTGGAGGTGTAATAAAAAGCATAGGAAGAATGTTCTCAGGAGAATCTATTTTTATGGCTAGTTATACTGCTACAAAAGATGGAGCAACTGTAGCATTTGCTTCAACTGTACCAGGAAATGTTATTCCAGTAGATTTATCATCTATGCCAGAAGGATTAATGATTCAGAAAGGTTCTTTCTTATGTGCTGAATCAACTGTAGATACAAAAGTAGCATTTACAAAAAAATTTAGTGCAGGACTTTTTGGTGGAGAGGGATTTATTTTACAAAAAGCAACAGGAAAAGGTAATTTATTTTTAGAAGTAGATGGAGATGCAATTGAAAAAGAATTAGCACCAGGTGAGATATTAAAGGTAGATACGGGAAATGTAGTAGCATTTGAACCAAAAGTATCTTATGAAATAGAAACAGTAAAAGGATTAGGTAATATATTTTTAGGCGGAGAAGGATTGTTTTTAACAAAGCTAATAGGGCCAGGAAGAGTTATATTACAATCACAAAATTTCCACGATTTTGCAGGAAGATTAATACCATATATGCCTTCAAAAGGATAATTAATTAAGAAATAGAATATATAATTTGTTATAAATAATTGAACAATTCTAAATGTAATATTAAAAATCCTTATTTATATCTTGAAATAAATTATAAATTATGGTAATATATTATAAATAAAATATAAAAATCATATAGTAAAGCAAAGTACGATAAATAAAAAATATTTTAGAGAAATAAACTATTAGCTGAAAGGTTTATTAATATAATTTATCAGAAATTTCACTTTATTTGGACTTTTATTGAAATAATAGTAGGTAGAAGCGTTTGTTACGTTATAACAGTAATAAGGTTAGCAAAATTGTTAATAAAATTAGGTGGTACCACGAGTCATTTCGTCCTATATTAGGATGAAGTGGCTTTTTTGTATAATAGGAAATTTCTCCGAGATTCTTATTATATAAAAGTATTTAAACTAGTTAGAATAATTAAAATGATGAGAGGAGAATAAACATGAAAGAAAGGTTAGAAACAATTAGAGAGCAAGTGAAACAAAAAATAAGCGAAATTAAAGACTTGCAAGCGTTAAATGATTTAAAAGTTAAAGTGCTTGGAAAAAAAGGTGAGCTTACAGAAATATTAAGAGGTATGAAAGACTTATCACCAGAGGAAAGACCAATTGTTGGTAGTTTAGTAAATAAGGTAAGAGATGATATAGAAGCTGTATTAGAAAAAGCAGAATTATCATTAAAGCAAAAGGAGTTAGAAAGAAAATTAGAAGAAGAGAAAATAGATGTTACTTTACCAAGTTCTAAAATTATAAGGGGAAGTAAGCATCCTATTAATAGAACCATTGAACAGATTCAAGACTTATTTGTTTCTATGGGGTATGATGTGGTGGATGGTCCAGAGCTAGAAACAGATGAATATTGCTTTGAAAGATTAAATTTACCAAAAGGTCACCCAGCAAGAGATATGCAAGATAGTTTTTATATTACAACAGAATATTTGTTAAGAACCCAAACATCAGCCGTGCAAGCAAGAACAATGCTGGCTAATACAGAGAAAACACCAATAAGAATGATTTGTACGGGAAAAACATATAGAAGAGAAGATGATGCAACTCATTCTCATCAATTTAATCAAGTAGAAGGATTAGTAATTGATAAGAAAGAAAGAAATGTATCCTTAGCAGATTTAAAAGGAACATTAGAAGTATTTGTAAAAGAGATGCTAGGAGATAATTTAAGCTTACGTTTTAGACCAAGTTTTTTCCCTTTTACAGAGCCATCTTATGAAGTAGATGTTACATGTTTTAAATGCGGAGGAAAGGGATGTAATCTTTGTAAACAAACTGGTTGGATAGAAATATTAGGTGCAGGAATAGTACATCCAAATGTATTAAAAATGAATGGATATGACCCAGAACAATATGGTGGATTTGCATTTGGAACAGGAATTGATAGGCTTGCTATGTTCAAATATGGTATTACAGATATGAGATATTTATATACAAATGATGTAAGATTCTTAAAACAATTTGACAGAATGGACTAGAATTTTAACAATAATCATCATCTTGTGTCGTTGTTCTACAGAAGAAAATCCTCAGTGTGCAAAAAGCACACTTCTGGTATTTCTTCTTTGAATGCCTAGCAATATAATAATTCTTGTTAAAATTAATGATTGATAAAATCAAAATTAAAGTAGAGGAGAAAATTATGAAATTAAGTAAAAATTTTGTAAAAGATTATATCGATATAGATATAGATATAAAAACACTTGCAGAAGATATGACAAGAGTTGGGAATGAATATGATTCTGCAGAAAGATTAATTAATGCTACTAAATTAGTAGTAGGAGAAGTATTAGAATGTGAAAATCACCCAGATTCAGATCATTTGCATATTTGCAAAGTAGATGTTGGAAATGAAATTTTAAACATTGTTTGTGGTGCACCAAATGTTAGAAAAGGTTTAAAGGTAATTGTAGCTCTTGATGGAGCAGAACTTCCTGGAAATATAAAAATTAAAAAAGGAAAAATTCGTGGACAGGAATCAAACGGAATGCTTTGTTCAATGGCAGAACTAGGACTAGAGTCTAAGTTTTTAAACAAGGAAGATAAAGAAGGAATACATGAGTTACCAAAAGAAACTCCAGTAGGAGAAGATCCAATTAAGTTTTTAAATATGGATGATGAAGTAGCAGATTTTGAACTAACTGCAAACAGAGGAGATTTATTAAGTGTATTAGGAATGGCTTATGAATTAGGAGCTATTTACGATAAACCAGTTAAAGAGGTGGACTTATCTCATAATGAGCAGGGAGAAGATTTAAATAAAATCTTTAAACTAGAAATTAATACTGATAATTGTAAGTTATTTTTGGCAAAAAAGGTAGAAGGAGTAAAAATAGAAGAAAGTCCTACTTTTATTAAAAATAGATTAATTGCATCAGGAATAAGACCAATTAACAATGTGGTAGATATTAGTAATTATGTAATGTTAGAGTTAGGACAGCCACTTCATTTTTACGATGCGGATAAATTAAACGGAATATTAGAAGTAAGAATGGCTAAGGAAGGTGAAAAATTAACTACATTAGATAATATACAAAGAACGCTAACAACAAATGATATTGTTATATCAGATGGAAAACAGCCAATAGGATTAGCAGGAGTTATGGGAGGCTTAGATACAGAAGTTACAGAGAAAACAAAAAATGTTATTATAGAATCTGCTATATTTGATAATGTAAAAGTAAGATTAACATCTAATAAAATATTAAGAAGCGAAGCAAGTAATCGTTTTGAAAAAGGATTAGATCCTAATAGAACTTATATGGCGGTAGAAAGAGCAGCAAAATTATTAGAAGAATATGCTGATGGAAAAGTGGTTACAGGAACTGTTATTTATGATAAAACAGATGTAAAACCAAAAACAATTGAAATTACTTTTAATAATATTACAGATGTTTTAGGAATGAAAATACCAAATGAAGCTATTTTGAATGTGTTCAAAAGATTGGGATTTACTTATGAAGAACAAGATAATAAGATTTATGTAACTGTGCCAACCAGAAGATTAGATATTTCTATAAAAGAAGATTTAATAGAAGAAGTTGGTAGAATTTATGGATTAGATAATATAGAAGGAAAATTACCAACTGTTCCAATGAAAAAAGGAAGTATAGATTTAACAATAAGAGAAATTAGAAATAAAATGATTTCATTAGGATTAAACGAAACATTATCTTATATTCTTGTAAGAAAAGATGAAGCAGGAAAGTTTACAACTGATTCATTTGAAAAAGTAAATTTACTAGACCCAATTACAGAAGAAAGAAGTACATTAAGATATAGTGTTCTACCTTCTTTATTAAAAATTTATGAATACAACAAAGCAAGAAATGAAAAAGATGTTGCTATTTTTGAAATAGGGAAGGGATTCTATAAAAAAGAAGATTACGGAGAAGATACAAAACTAGCTGTTTTAATGAGTGGAAAATATTATTTAGGCATAGACAATAAAAAAGATGTAGACTTTTATGTTTTAAAAGGTATAGCAGAGGAAATATTAGATTATCTAGGATATTATGGAAGATACAGTTTTATACAACCAAAAGCAATACCACAAGAAATGCACCCGTGGCAAACGGCAGAGATATCTGTAAATAATGATATAATTGGTATTGTGGGAAAATTACATCCATCAGTGGAAAAGGAAGCGGTTTATGTTTTGGAAATTAATTTAGATAGACTTCTTGCAAAGAAAACAGGAAAAATGAAATTTAAAGAGATTTCTAAATATCCTACTATTAAGAAAGATTTAGCTATTTTGATTGATAAAACAATTATATCAGATGAAATAGCAAAATTAATAAAAAGGGTAGGAGGACCATTATTAAACAGCATAGAGATATTTGATGTTTATGAAGGAAAAAACATTCCAAGGGGAAAAAGAAGTATTGCATATTCATTATCATTTGGAAAACAAGATAGAACTTTAACAGATGAAGAAGTAAATAGCGTAATGGAAAAAATTATAGAAAAATTGCAGTCTAGCTTGGGAGTACAATTAAGAAAATAAAGAATAGAGCGCCGATGGCGCTTTTTTCTTATTGTATAGGAAAAATCGACTTTTAGCTTGACCAGATTTAAGATTTTTCCGTATACAACAAGGTTAGGCTACATATATTCGCCCGAGCGAAGCGAGTGGCATGTATTTCGCGCTTTCTTCAGAGAATTGCTCAGCGAAATGCCTTTCTTATATAAGGATTGAAAGTAAAATAACAAGTAGTGCAATTAAAGATAATATAATTATTACTGCTAGTATATTAACATCTGTAGAAGGATCGTCACTATTTTTAACTGTTACAATAACAGTTCCAGATTCATCTAGAAGCTGAGCTGTTATTTTTGTTTTTCCTAAATTAACAGCATTTACTGTTCCAATCTTTGTAACTGATGCTATATTAGGGTTTTCGGATTTCCAAAGTAGATAGTCTTGAAACAAATAAGCATATTCACTAGGTTCTATTGTAATAACTGATTTTAGTTGTTTGGATTCCTCTGGTTTTAAGAATAATTCTTTTGGAGATATTTCTATATTATATACTACATCTATAATGCTACCTGGTTTTAAATGATTATCTTTAACAGTAAAATTTTGTGTTTTAACAACTTTATAATTTTGTTTATCTATATCTAAAGTAGAAGAATTACTTATCCCAGGTTGTAGATCTTCAATAGTTCCTGATAGTATGTTAATTTGTGCTTTATTAATAGCTCCTGTTACAGATAAATCGCCTGTTTTTCCACCAACAAAGAAATCTGTAATAGTTCCAGAAGTCATATATACTGTAGCAGAATTAACGGTACCTTTATTTACTGTTTGGAATGTGTT
Source organism: uncultured Clostridia bacterium (assembly GCA_947589445.1). Taxonomy (GTDB): domain Bacteria; phylum Bacillota; class Clostridia; order TANB77; family CAG-508; genus HGM13634. The sequence continues at coordinate 22,822 of CANQAB010000006.1, forward strand.
GATAGTACCGCCTGATATTTTAACATTTGATGTTTCTGTATAGCCATCAGCTCCTCCTGCTGTTATATATGCTTTAGTAAAATCTCCTCCATGAATAGTAAGATTTGATTCTCCAACATATGAATTACTTTGACCACCACCATAAATAAATCCACCAGGTAAAGTAGAAGGAGGCATAGTAACGTTATTAATAACAATATCTACTTTATTTACACGATTTGGAGATTGCTTTGCTTGCTCAGGTGTTCCTACTGTGTGAATTCTACTATCTATCATAATAGAAGCAAAACCACCACCTACAATTCCTTCAACTATTCCATTATTAACGGTTATACTAGAATTTTCAACTGTGGCATAAAGATAGCCCCCACCGACAACATTGGCAGATACAGTTCCTCCATTAATAGTAATAGAAGCATTTTGTACAGTAGAAGTACTACCTTGCTCCGTAGAAATACCGCCACCTACTACACTAAATATTTCTCCACCTTCCATAGTAATATTGGAACTATCATAAGATTCTCCTTTGGAACCACCACCAAAGATTGTTACAGTTTTTGGTACAGTTACATTTTCATTATTCCATGTAATTACTGCTCCCTCTTCACTTTGTGGATTTTGGCTTATTGTAATAGGTGTTCCTTTTGCATAAAATGCACCACTATTGTTATTGTAATTTGGATCATAATTTGGAGTTTCTGTAGCAGAACTTGGAACTACTAAAACTACAAAAAGCAATAAAAATGAAAAAGATAACAAGTAAATAATTTTTTTCATAAAATTTTATACCGCTCCTTTCAAAAAAGTAGAGTTATTATTTTAATAATAATTCTACTAATATTTTATGCCATAATAGTATAAATCGTTATTTTATAGAATATGAAAGTCATACTTTTCTATTCTATAAAAAGGTACAATTGATAGACATTTGAGATTTTTTCTTACAATCAAAAATTATATAAAATAAAAAGCATCTTATTGTATTCATAATAAAAACTGACCATAGATAGATGGCCAGTTATAGAAATTTTTTTAAATCATCAATATTTTTTTCTTGTAATCTAACAAAATCAGCTAATAAATTTTGAATTTGTGAATCAGTAAAATTAGAATCATGTAATAATTTGGTTCCTTTTATAATTCCCATATCATTTCCTTGAATTAATAATTCTGAAAGTTGTGAATTACTTTTGTCATTCATTGTATTCATTTGAATTCCAGTCCATCCCATCATTTTTTGCATAATAGGAACATCTTCAATTTCTTCATTATTTTGAACTAGCAATTCTTGTGTTCTATCAAAAATATTTTGGTATTCATCATGTTGAGTGTTTAACAATTGTCTAAAATTTTCATCTTGTACTTTTTTATTTACCATTGTAATTGAATCCATTCCCATTTTAGCATCCTTACTAATTTCTTTTAAAATTTCTATTTCTTTCATAAAAAACCTCCTACTTTTTTTAATAGTATTTGAAATAATTAGAAAATTATGTAAGAACTTTATATATATTTAATATTTAGAATAAATATATTTGTCGAAATATGTCTTACGATTTTTATTGATATTTTAAAAAATCAATTGTACAATAAACTTAATATTTTTTTCAAATAAATTTTTTAATATTCTAAAAAAATTCCCAAATATAAAAATAATTAAATATAAAGGTGGTTTAACATGTTATCTAAAATAAATAGTATGGCTTTGGAAGGACTAGATGGCTATTTAATTGAGGTACAAGTAGATGTATCTAACGGAATGCCTTGTTGGGAAATAGTTCGGTCTTCCAGATATTAGTGTAAAAGAAGCAAAGGAAAGAGTAAGAACAGCAATTAAAAATAGTGGATATGAAATGCTAAGTAAAAGAATTATTATTAATTTAGCTCCTGCAAATACTAAAAAAGAAGGTTCTATTTTTGATTTGCCAATTGCAATTGGAATATTGGCAGATTTAGGAGAGATACAAAGTAGTTCTTTGAAAGATATAGCATTTATTGGAGAATTATCATTAGATGGCAAAATTAATAGAACAAATGGAATTCTACCTATGTGTATAGAAGCACAAAAATTAGGAATAAAAAGACTAATTGTACCAAAAGAAAATGCAAAAGAAGCCGCAATTGTAAAGGATATAGATGTATTAGGAGCAAGCACATTAAAACAAATAGTAGATTATTTAAATGGAGAAACTAAGATAGAAAAAAGCGTTGTTAATTTAGAAAAGATATTTGGAGTGCAAGATAGATATTTATTGGATTTTTCAGAAGTAAAGGGACAAGAAAATATTAAAAGGGCATTGGAAATAGCTGCGGCTGGTCGGGCATAATTGTTTACTTATTGGAAGCCCGGGCTCACGGAAAAACAATGATGGCAAGAAGAATTCCTTCTATTTTGCCAGATTTAAATTTTGAAGAAGCTTTAGAAATTACTAAAATTCATAGTATAGCTGGAGAGCTTCCAAAAAATACGCCTATTATTACAGCTAGACCGTTTAGGGCTCCACATCACACTGTATCAAGTACGTCACTTGTAGGTGGAGGTAGAATACCAAAACCTGGGGAAATTAGTTTAGCACATTTTGGAGTATTGTTTTTAGATGAATTACCAGAATTTAATAAAAATACACTAGAGGTAATGCGCGGACCACTTGAAGATGGTATTGTAACAATTAGCAGAATTAATGCAACACTTACTTATCCATGTGATTTTATGTTTGTTGCTTCTATGAACCCTTGTCCATGCGGCTATTATGGATCTAAAGATAAAGAATGTAATTGTACTCCTCAAATGATTTCGAAGTATATGGGAAAAATTAGTGGACCATTGTTAGATAGAATTGATATTCAAATAGAGGTAACTCCAGTAAAATATAAAAAATTGGATAGTAATGATAAAATAGAAACTTCAAAAGAAATAAAAGAAAGGGTAAATAAAGCAAGAAGAATTCAACAAGATAGATATAAGGAAGAGAAAATATATTCTAATTCGCAATTAACTCCTAGATTAATAGAAAAATACTGTAAATTGGATGAGAAGGGAAGAAAAATTTTACAAGTTGCTTTTGAAAAATTGGGTCTCAGTGCAAGAGCACATGGAAGAATATTAAAAGTTGCAAGAACAATTGCAGATTTAGACAATAAGGAAAGTATAGAAGAAAATCATATTGCAGAAGCTATTCAATATAGAAGTTTGGATAAAAAATATTGGAAAAACTAGATAGTAAAATTGGAATTTTCTATGAAAAGGAGGAAAAATGAAAGAAATTAAAATCATAAAGAAAGAGAATAGTGCTTATCCTAAGAAGTTGTTTAATATAGAAAATCCACCTAAGCAGTTATATGTTTTAGGTGACGAAACTTTATTGAATAAAATGTCACTTGCTATTATTGGCTCAAGAGATTGTACAGAATACGGATATAGACAGGCATTAAAATTTGCAAAAGAAATAGCACAAAAAAATGTATGTATTGTTAGTGGAATGGCAATTGGAATTGATAGTGCTGCACATAATGGTGCAAAATCAGAAATAGGAAAAACAATTGCGGTATTAGGTGGGGGATTTAATTATATTTTTCCAGAAGAAAATGAAGATTTATTTTATGAAATATTAGAAGAAGGAGGGTGTATTGTATCAGAGTATGCACCGAATGTTAAAGCAGATAGTAAATATTTTCCCATTAGAAATAGAATTGTAAGTGGACTATCTAATGGAGTGTTAGTAGTGGAAGCTAGGCACAGAAGTGGAACAAGTATTACAGCAAAATACGCAAAACAACAAGGAAAAAGTATTTTTTGTATTCCTAGTAATTTAGGGGAGACTACAGGAGTTGGAACAGGAAGGTTAATTCAAGAGGGAGCTAGTTTAGTACTTACACCTGATGATATATTAATAAAATTAGGATTACAATTAGATGCTACAAAAGAAACTATTTTAGAAAATATAAAAGTTGAGGTAGATGAACAATATAGAACTGTGTATGAGCTACTAGGAAAAATGCCAATGAATATAAATGAAATTGCTAAGAAAAGTAAAAAGAATGTTATAGAAATAAATACAACTTTAACAATGTTAGAACTAGAAGGGTTGGTGAAGCAAGTAGGTATGAATGAGTTTGTTAAGATATAAAGGAGAAGTTATGTATCAAAATCATGAAACAGGTAAAATTGGTGAGGATATTGCAGTAAGTTATTTAAATGAAAAAGGATATCAAATAATAGAAAGAAATTTTGAATGTATACAAGGGGAAATTGATATTATAGCTAAAGATAAAAAAGAATTAGTATTTATAGAGGTTAAAACAAGGGCAAGTGCTTTATATGGTTTGCCTAAAGAAGCAGTAAATAAAACAAAGAAAAAACATATTTATAAATCAGCAGAATATTATATTTACCTAAAACATTTAGAAAATGCACCTATTAGAATAGATGTAATAGAAGTTTATAAAAAAAATGATAAATATAAGCTAAATCATATTAAACAAGCAATTATAGAAAAGCCACAAAAGTAATATAGATAGTATTAAAAAGATGAAATACTATTAAAATAGAATATAGAATTAGTAAAAGGATATATAATAAAAAAATGTTAAAGAATGAATACAAAAAAATCATACCCATATAATTATATAGGTGATTTTTTGAAAACAAAACAATATAATAGAATAAAAGCAATTGAATATGCTCAAAAATGGGCATATAAGAGAAATGCAAAGTATTATAATTTTGATAATATTGGAGGAGATTGTACTTCTTTTATTTCACAATGTATCTATGCTGCCTCAAATATAATGAATTATAAAAAACATATAGGCTGGTACTATAATTCCATAAATGATAGAACGCCTTCGTGGTCAGGGGTTGAATATTTATATAATTTTTTAATTACCAATAAAGGAGTGGGGCCAAGAGCAATAAAAGTTGAAATTCCAGAGATAGAAATAGGGGATGTTATACAGTTAAAATTTTTAGAAGATAGATTTTCACATAGCTTATTAGTGGTAGATAAAAAAGGAAATAATTTAGAAGATATATATATTGCAACACATACAGATGATAGCTATCATAGACAAATTTCTAGCTATATATATAAAGATATTAGATTTATTCATATTAAAGAAATAGGCATATGGAATTAAAAAATATAAATTGAATTAATTTTCTAAAAAGTTGAAATTATATTAACATAGTAATATAATACTTGTATATAACTATAAAACAAAGGAGATTAAAGGTTGAAAAATAATTACAATTTTGGCGTTGTCAAACATCATTTGAAATTTAATCAACGTACAAAAAGTACGCCTCATAAATTTCAAACTCGTTTTCCTAGCCAAAATTTAATTCTTTTCCAACCAGATTTGTGCCTTAGGAAGGAATGAGATTAATTATGAATAATCAACCAATAGGAATATTCGATTCGGGTATTGGTGGTATAACTGTATTAAAAAAAATAATAGAAATATTACCAAATGAAGAATATATATATTATGCAGATACTAAAAATGCACCTTATGGAATTAAACCAAAGGATGAAGTAAAAAGACATATACAAGAATCTATAAAGTTTTTAATTTCTCAAAAGGTTAAGGCGATTGTAGTAGCATGTAATACTGCAACAAGTATAGCTATTAAAGATATTAGAAAAAAATGTAAAATTCCTATTGTTGGAATAGAACCAGCAGCAAAGACTGCAGTGGAAAGAAGGAAAAATAAAAAAATTCTAATCATGGCAACTCCTATTACAATAAGGGAAGAGAAACTTAATGATTTATTAAAAAGTTTAAGTGCACAAAATAGTACAGATTTAATTGCAATGCCAAAGTTAGTTGAATTTGCAGAAAATAGAGAATTTGAATCAGATAAAGTAAAACAATATATAAAAAAGGAATTAAAAGAATACAACATAGATGATTATTCTGAATTAGTCTTAGGATGTACACACTTTCTTTTTTTTAAAAAAGCATTGTCTGATATTTTTCCAGATAGTGTAGAAATTATAGATGGAAGTATAGGAGTGGCAAAACGATTAAAAAATATATTACAAGAACAGGATTTATTAGGTAATAATATATTAAATATAAAATATTATTATTCAGGGGAAAGGGCTGAAAATGAAGAAGAATTAAATGAATTATTAATAAGTTATAAATAAATTTTTGTTTTCAATATATAATTCTTCTTTTTATTTCTTTAATTCTACCACAGTTACACCCATTTCACCTTCTCCAAAGGTCCCAAGTCTATAGCTTTTTACATGAGGATTCTTTTTTAAGAAAGAATGAATTCCTTCTCTTAGTTTTCCTGTTCCTTTACCATGTATAATTCTAATTGTATTTAAACTTGTTAAATAACAATCATCTAAATATTTGTCTACCATGAAAATAGCTTCGTCTATAGTTAATCCTATTACATTTATTTCATTAGAAATATTTTTTTGAACTAAATGTGTAGTTGCAGAGGAAGAAGAAAATTCTTTATTTTCCTCTTTTATTAAATCTAGACTTAAATTACCAATATCTACATTTAACTTAGTTATACCAACCTGCACTTGAACTTTATTATTTTTAGGATTTCCAACGATTGTACCTTGTTGATTTAAGTTATTAATTATAACTTTAGTTCCTTTTGATAAATCAGCTGGTGTTAATTTGCCCTTTATGTCCGGAGTAGTTTTAAGTTTATTTACATTTCTAATAGCATTATTTAAATTATTTCTCAAGTTATTTAAATCTTTAATAGAATTTGCAGAAGAAGATTTTGCTATAATATTAATTTCTTTAATAATATTTGTTGCTTCATCTTTTGCTTTTAATAATATATTTCTAGCTTCAATTTGTGCTTTTTCAATAATTTCATTTTCTTTTCTTTTAACCTCAGTATTATCTTTTTGCAAGGATTTTTTTAATATTTCTATTTCCTTTGAATTTTCTTCTATTTTCTTTTTTTCATTTTCGATTTGTTTTTTTGAATCATAAATACTTTTTAAAATATCTTCTATTTCTACATTGTCTGAACTAATGAAAGAATTTGCCATATCTAATATTTTTTTATTTAATCCTAATCTTTCAGAAATTGCAAAAGCATTGCTTTTACCAGGGACACCTAAAATAATTTTATAGGTTGGTTTTAAATTTTCAACATCAAATTCAGCACTAGCATTTAGATAATTCTTATGTGCAAGAGCATATTCTTTTATTTCATGGTAATGTGTAGTTGCCATACAAAGACACCCTAATTTATTGAAAAATTCTAAAATACTAATTGCTAATGCACTACCTTCTATAGGGTCCGTGCCAGCCACCAATTCATCTACTAAAATTAAACTTTGACAAGTAGCTGTATTTGTAATGTCAATAATATTAGTCATATGTGAAGAAAATGTACTTAAAGATTCGGTTATACTTTGCTCATCTCCAATATCTGAAAAAATATTATCAAAAACATAAATACTACTATTTTCATGAGCAGGTATCATTAGACCACTATATGTCATTAAATGTAATAATCCAACAGTTTTTAATGCAACAGTCTTTCCACCTGTATTAGGACCAGTAATTATTAAAGTAGAAAAAGTATTTCCTAAAGATATATCAATTGGTATAACCACATTTTTATCAATTAAAGGATGTCTTGCTTTTATTAAATTAAACTCTTTTTTCTTATTTATTTTAGGTGAAATACCATCTATACTAATTGCATAATTTGCTTTTGCAAATAACAAGTCAATTATTCCTAATAATCGTATATTATTTTCTAATTCATTAATATGAGTTGAAAGCTTATTTGTTAATGCAGAAAGAATTTTTTCTATTTCAATGTTTTCTTTAATTTTTAAAGAATTCATTTCATTATTCATATCGAAAATAGAGGTAGGTTCAATAAAAATTGTAGATCCACTAGAGGACATATCGTGAATAAAACCACTAATGGATGACTTGTATTCAGCTTTTATTGGAATTACATAACGATTATCACGAATAGTTATAATTGGTTCCATTAAGTATTTAGAATAGGTAGATGAATGTATGAAATTATTTAGTTTGTCCTTAATATTATGTTCTAAAATTTTTTTAGATTTTCTAATAGAATACAAAGTATCGGATGCTCTATCATCAATGGTATTTTCATCAATAATTTTAACAAATAATTCCTTTTCTAATTCTGAATTGTAATATAAATTATTGAAATATGGTTGCAAAAAACTAAAATCAGAAGATATATTTTCGGATACATCATGAAAAAAGCTAGATAGTTCCCTAGCCATTTTTAAAATATTAGCTAAATCTAAAATTTCCTTAGCAGATAAAATACTATTTCCAGATAATTTCTTGAAATGTAAAGAAACATCATTAAATTCACAAATTGGAGGATTGCCATATTTGTTTATAATATCTACAGCTTGACTAGTTTGCAACTGCATATTTGCAATTTCTTCACAATTAAAAGAAGGTTTTAAATTAGAAATCAAATTTTTTCCAACATAGGTTTTAGAAAATGTACTTAAAATTTTTAATATTTTTTCATATTCTAATTTTTCAAAACAATTATAACTCATCTTTTTCTCCATGACTTAAAATTCTAAATATATTAATCATATTATATCTTTAATTAATGTAATTATCAAGAAAATAACTTGCAAATTAAATAATTTTAATATACAATGGTAAAAAATAAAAATAGGAGAAACATATGTCGGAAATAATAAATGGAAAAGAATTAGCAAAGAGTATAAGATTAAAATTAAAAGAAGAAGTAAACGAATTAAAAAATGCAAATATTAGACCTAAATTAGCAGTTATTATGGTAGGAAATGATAAAGCATCTAAAGTATATGTAAAAAATAAAAGTAAAGCATGTGAAGAAATTGGAATAGAATATGAAGAATATTTGTTACCAGAAAATACAAAAATGACAGAATTACTAGAATTAATAGAAAAATTAAATAACGATGTAACAATACATGGAATATTAGTACAAAGTCCACTTCCAGAAGGATTAGATGCCAACGAAGCATTTAGAAAAATATCACCTAAAAAAGATGTAGACGGATTTCATCCAGTTAATGTGGGAAAACTAAGTCTTAATCAAGATTGCTTTGTATCATGTACACCTTATGGAATAATAAAAATGTTAGAAACGTATAATATTCCAATTGAAGGAGCATACGCAGTTATTATTGGTAGAAGCAATATTGTAGGAAAACCACTTGCAAAATGCTTGTTAAACAAAAATGCAACTGTAACAGTATGTCATTCTAGAACGAAAAATCTAAAAAATATAACAAAGCAAGCTGATATATTAATATCAGCAATTGGTAAACCAAAATTTGTAACAAAAGAAATGGTAAAAGAAGGAGCAACAGTTATAGATGTAGGAATTAACAGGATGAATGATGGAAAATTGATTGGAGACGTGGATTTTGAAAATATAAAAGAAAAGGTATCCTATATTACCCCGGTACCAGGTGGTGTAGGTCCAATGACAATTGCTATGTTAATGCATAACGTGGTAAAAGCATCAAAGCAACATTAAAATTAAATAAGGGGATAAAAAGGGAGCGTAATTATTATACGCTCTCTTTTTGACCAAATTAATTTTTAATACAGTAAAAGGAGAAAATATGAAGTATAATGTAATTAAAGTAAATATAAATAGTAAATTTTACCCGGAAAGGCTTAGAAATATATCTTACCCACCTAAGCAGTTATTTTGTTTAGGAAATTTAGAATTATTAAATTATTCATATAATATTGCTATAATAGGTTCTAGAAGTTGTAGCTTTTATGGAGAAAGGGTAGCTAAAGATTTTGCTTATAATTTAGCCAGAGAAAACGTATGCATTGTAAGTGGTCTTGCAAAAGGAATAGACGCATTTTCACATTTGGGTGCACTTAATGTAAATGGAAAAACTATAGCTGTATTAGGAAGTGGATTAGATAATATCTATCCAAGAGAGAATACTAAATTGGCATATTCTATTATACACAATAATGGATTACTAATAACAGAATATCCATTAGGAACAAAACCGCTAAAACAAAATTTCCCTTCAAGGAATAGAATAATAAGTGGTATTAGTGATAGTATATTAGTCGTAGAAGCAAGAAAAAATAGTGGTACAAATATTACTGTGGATTGTGCACTGGAACAAGGAAAAGATGTATATGTCGTTCCAGGTAATATTTATTCAAAAACAAGTGATGGAACTAATTATTTAATAACGGAAGGAGCAATACCTGTTCAGAGTTATAGGGATATATTAATAGAAAAAAGTCAAAGAGAAAAATTAAAATTTTAGAGTTGATTTAAATAAAAAAATGTATTATAATAATTGTACAAATTATAAAACTTAAAGGAGGCTTTCAACATGATGAAGCTTAATCGGACAGAAAAGGGTACGTATAATCTATGGCTAACTTTGCTTCTTATTCTGAATTTCACTTGGTGGATGATATTCATTATGGAAATGTTTAAAGTGCGAGCCAGTGTTACTGTAGTTGGAATTGTATTGTATTTTATTGCGACAATTATTGTAACATTTATGACGTTTTCCAAGAAACAAAAAATGCAGCGTTTTAAAGCTATTGTAGCAATTATGTGCTTATTAGTAATAGGTATTTTACTAGCGCACATAATAGAGTGGGTATTTATATTGATAAGCAATTTCCTTTAAAAAAGGTGGTCAAATGACCACCTTTCTATATAAGTATGACTAATATATATATTGTTTAACTAATTTGTGAAAGGAAATAGTGGGTATATATATATTACCAACAAAATGGAAAAATACAAGCTATTTATAATAGATGTTGTTAATTAAAATTTTCTATATATTTAATAAAATTTCAACAAATGTATAGAAATTAATAATAAAGTATGTTATTATATAAATGTATATTGGGGTGTAGCCAAGCGGTAAGGCAGATGGCTCTGACCCATCGATGCGTAGGTTCGAATCCTACCACCCCAACCATAAATATAAATCCTAGAAAGCGTAATATATAAGTAATCTAGGATTTTATTTTTGTATATATTTTAATATTTATTAAAAAACAAACTAAAATAAGGCGTTTCTATTGATGAACGCCTTATTTTAGTTTAATATATAACTGGGGCGAAAAAATATGATATATACACATAAAGAATTAAAAAATAAAGGAATGAGTAACTATAATATAAATAAGAAAGTTGAAAATAAAGATCTATATAAAATTGAAAATGGCTTATATTCGGATACTGAAAAATACAATCAATTAGAGTATATTGTAAAAAAATATCCAAATAGTATTTTTGCATCAGAAAGTGCTTTTTTCTATTTAGGATTAACGGATTATATACCAAGTAAATATTTTTTAGCAACAAAACATAATGCAAAGAAAATAGAAAATGGTAAAATAGAGCAAATATTTATAGCAAACCATTTTTTTGAAATTGGAAAAAGTCAAATAAATTATAATAACGTTCAAATAAATATTTATAACAAGGAGAGAATGTTAATTGAACTAATAAGAAATAAGAATATTTTTGCTTTTGATTATTACAAAGAAATAATTAATAATTATAGAGAAATTGCAGATGAAATAGATATGAGTTTACTTACAGATTATTTAGAATGTTTCGCTAACGGAAAAAACATTTTTGAAATTATACATAGGGAGGTTTTTTAGTGATAAACTTATTAGAAAGCATAGACTTTTATTTAGAAAAAGGATATGGAGATGCTTATGCAACATCAAAAGTTGCACAAGATATAATATTAAGCAAAATTGCAAAATCTAATTATAGAAAAAATA
>CANQAB010000007.1 GCA_947589445.1 uncultured Clostridia bacterium
TTAAATTTTCGAGCAAGTTACGGGTGGGGACCGGCAAGCTTAGAGTATGTTTAGAAAAATTTTCGCAAGGAAATTTTACAATACATACTCTGCGCAGTTGGGGCGTTGTGATGAAAAATCAAGAAAAGCGACTATGTCGTCTTTTCTTCTCGCCGATTTGAGTTTCCGAACAAAGTGAGGAAATCTCAAAGGCAATAGCGATTGTAGCATATTTAAATAATAGGAATTTCGAAGAAATTTCCTATTATTTAAATAAATCACCGGGAGCGGATATAGATATAATGACCCACAAATTACAATTTATAAAAGAAAGGATAAAAGTTAAAAATGATTGTAGATAAAATAAAGAAAAGAGAACCATCAGCAAAAAATATTCCAAACAAAGTAGATATACCGATTGGAAAATGGGTAAAATGCGAAAAATGTAAAGAAATTTTATATAGAGATGATGTTAGAAAGAACCAAAGCATTTGTCCAAATTGTGGAGCATATTTTAGAATGCATATTAATAAAAGATTAGAAACAATCATTGATGAAGGAACATATAAGAGATTTAATTTAAATATAGATACTACCAATCCTTTAAAATTAGAAGATTACCCTAAAAAAATAAAACAACTAAGAGAAAAAACAGGATTAGAGGAAGCAGTAGCATGTGGAACTGGCAAAATTAAAGGAGAAGAAGTAGTTATTTGCATTATGGATAGTGGGTTCATGATGGGAAGCATGGGGATTGTTGTTGGAGAAAAAATAACATATGCTATTGAGCAAGCAATACAATTAAAATTACCATTAATTATTTTTTGCGTTTCTGGTGGAGCAAGAATGCAAGAAGGAATTATCTCTTTAATGCAAATGGCTAAAACTACATCAGCATTATCAAAATTAAATAAGGCAGGAGGTCTTTATATATCTGTATTAACAGACCCTACATATGGTGGAGTTACAGCATCATTTGCAAGTATTGCAGATATTGTTTTAGCAGAACCAGGAGCAATGATTGGTTTTGCTGGACAAAGAGTTATAAAGCAAACTATAGGAGAAGAATTACCAGATGGCTTTCAAACAGCAGAATTTTTACTAGAACATGGATTTATTGATAAAATTGTTGAAAGAAAAGAGTTGAAAGATACTATATATGATTTAATTCAATATCATAAATAATTTTTTATGTAGAAATCAGGAAGGAGAAAACGAAGAATGAAAGAACTCTCAGCTTGGGAAAGAGTTGAAATAGCTAGATCCAGTACAAGAAAAACATCACTAGATTATATAGAATCTATATTTGACGATTTTTTAGAATTACATGGAGATAGAAACTTTAAAGATGATAAAGCCATTGTATGCGGTTTGGCACGAATTGGAAAACAAAATTTTACTGTTATTGCAGAGCAAAAAGGTAGAAATACTAAAGAAAATATTGAAAGGAACTTTGGAATGCCAAATCCAGAAAGCTATCGAAAGGCAATAAGGTTTATGCGGAGAAGCAGAAAAATTTAATAGACCAGTTATAACTTTTATTGATACAAAAGGAGCGTATCCTGGTATTGGAGCAGAAGAAAGAGGACAAGGAGAAGCAATTGCAAGTTCAATGTTAAAAATGGCAGAGTTAAAGGTTCCAATTATATCTATTGTAATTGGAGAAGGCTCAAGTGGAGGTGCATTAGCATTAGGAGTTGGAAATAAAGTTCTTATGTTAGAAAATGCCATTTATTCTATATTATCACCAGAAGGATATGCTAGTATTTTATGGAAGGATTCTTCTAGAACCAAAGAGGCAGCAGAGAAAATGAAATTAACAGCTAAAGACTTGTATAATTTAAAAGTAATTGATAAAATTATAAAAGAGCCAGATGTAGAAACACCAGAAACTTTTGAAATTATATCTAAAAATTTACGAAAAGAAATAATAAGTATTATTTCTAAAATGAAAGATTTAACACCAGAAGAAATTGTAGAAGAAAGATATCAAAAGTTTAGAAAGATGGGAGAATATAAAGTAAAGGAAGTGGAGGAATAAAATGTTATTAGAAGGTAAAAAAATATTAATTATGGGTATTAGAAACAAATGGAGTATTGCATATGGAATAGCAGAATCAGCTTATAAAAACGGAGCACAGCTATTATTTACCTATGTAGGTGAAGATAACAAAGAAAAAATAGAGGATTTAATATCAGAGTTTAAAGGAAGTAAGGCCTATGTATTAAACGAGGCATCAGAAGATGAAGTAGTAAAAGAAGTATTTGAAAAAATTAAATCAGAAAATGGAAAGATTGATGGAATTGTACATGCTATTGCTCATGCAAACACAGAAGACTTACATAACGATTTTATTTTTACATCAAAAGAGGGATATGCTCATGCATGCGATGTAAGTAGCTATTCATTTGTGTTGGTAGCAAGAATGGCTAAAGAGCTTGAAATGCTTAATGAAAATGCAAGTTTAGTTACACTAACTTATCATGGTTCAACAAAAGTTTTAGAAGGATATAATGTAATGGGTGTTGCTAAAGCAGCACTAGAAGCAAGTGTTAGATATTTAGCGGATAATTTAGGAAAAGATGGAATAAGAGTAAATAGTATTTCAGCAGGACCAATAAAAACACTATCTGCAAAAGGTATTAAAGATTTTGGTTCTATTCTAACTGTTGTTGAAGAAAAAGCACCATTACATAAAAATGTAACTACTACACAAGTTGGAAATGTTGCAACATTTTTATTAAGTGAAATGTCTGATAGTATTACAGGACAGGTAATTTATGCGGACAATGGATATTGTATTATGGGTGTATAAACTAATATAGAAAGGCGGGGTATCCCGCCTTTTAATATAATTTTATAATTGCATGCACTATATTATCGTCTTCATTTTTTATAGTAATAATATGTTGATTATTTTCAAAAGAGTAGTAACAATGAATTTTTTCTTTGTATTTAATTTCTTTTTTATATACAATTTCTAAATTATTAAATTCACTTGTGTTGTATATTTTTTCATCTAATGTTTCCATGGCGAAATCAATATAATAAGAATTATTTACATGTCCATTTGTATCTATGTCTCTTCTTTGAATTTGATACTCAAAATTTAATTTTAAATCTTTTGGAACAGTTAGTTTATTTTCAAATGGATTTTCAAATACACTTTTATCTAGGTTTCCTCCGTATGAATCAATAATAGAAGAATCCACTTTCATTATCTTGTTGGTATTTAAATTAAAAGCAACCCATTTTGAAGAAGCAATTGCAATTAAATTTTGTTTACTATCATAAACTTCAAAATCACGATAGCAATAAAATTTTTCCAATGCTCTTGGCCAAGTTTTTATGCTAAGAACTTCGTTTACTTGTGGATGGGAAAACATTTTTACCTTCCAGTTTAGTAATAACCAAGTAAAATGAGTTTTGCTAATATCATTTAATCCATATCCTGCCATATCAGAATGCCTACCAGCAGCTTGTTGTAAAATTTCAACTAAAGATTTTAAGGTAAGCTTGTTAGATTTACCAATATCAAAATATTTTACAGTATAATCGTAATTAAAAATACCCATTACAAAGCCTCCATTTCATTAAAATAGTTAACTGAGATTATACAATAAGATGAAAAATTTTTCAATATAAGACTTAGTAACACAAATTTATATAATATTAGTTAATTATATCGACATTTGATAAAAAGTGTGATATATTATTAAAAAATTATGGAAACACAAATGTATCCAAGTGGAGGAATATATGAGTAGAGGAAAACGATATAATAATGAACCAAAGCTAAATATAAAAAAGGTAATAGCAGTTATAATTGCAATAATAGTAATAGTAATTTTTATTATAGCTATAAAGAATTTATTAAAGTCAGATTCATCTTCTAATAATTTAATTAGTACTACATATTTTTTAATTAACAAAGAAAATAAATGGGGGGTAATGGATAATAACTCAAAAATAATAATTGAGCCTATTTATAATGATGCAATTATTATTCCAAATAATAAAAGAGATATATTTATATGTACAGATGATGTAAATTATGAAGATAATACATATCAAACAAAAGTGTTTAATGCAAAAGGAAAAGAATTATTTAACGAATACGATAAAGTAACTGCATTAGAAAATTACGATAGCAACAATAATTTATGGTACGAGGATAATGTTCTTTTAGTACAAAAAGATGGAAAATATGGATTAATTAATTTTGATGGAAAAGAAATTCTAGAAACAAATTATGATGAAATAACAACTCTAAAGGGAGTAGAGGATAGTATAATTACTGTCAAAGATGGAAAAAAAGGATTAGTAAATTGTATAGGTCAAACTGTAATAGAAAATAAATACGAAGAAATAAATGCATTAGGAAAAGATGTTAAATCTTATATTATTAAAGAAAATGATAAATATGGCATTAATGAAATATTAGAATGTAAGTATCAAGAAATTTTACCTTTAAATAATAACGAAATTTTCTGTGTAAAAGAAAACAATAAATATAAGGTAATTAATAAAGAAGGAAAAGAAGTTTTTGTTGAAAAGTTTGATAGTATACAAACAATTCAAGACAACATAATTGTATACCAATACAATAAAAAATATAGTGCTTATGATATTCAAACTAATAAAAAATTAAAAGAATTTTATAAAGAACTAAAATATACTGCAAATGAATTATTTATTGCTAAATCAGATAACAATTATGGAATAATTAACATGGATAATGAAACTAAGATAGAACAAAAGTATACCAATATTAATTATTATAAAGAAACCAATATTTATGAACTAGAAGAAACGAATAGCAATTTAAATACAATATTAAATAGTAACTTAAAAGAAATAACAAAGGGAATTGTAAATGATGCTAACTATAAAAAGTTATATATAAGAGTATGGACTGAAAACGGATATGAATACTATGATACAAATGGAGAAAAGAAAGATTCAAAAGAAGTTCTAACGCAAAATAATTTATTTTTAAGTAAACAAAATGGAAAATATGGTTTTATTGATAAAAATGGAAATGTAGTAGTAGATTATATTTATGATGATGCAACAGAACAAAATGAATTTGGATATGTATCAGTAAAAAAAGATGGACTATGGGGATGTATAGACAAGAATGGAAAAATAATTTGTGAAACAAAATACAACTTAGAAAGTAATTTTTTAATTAATTTTATAGGTGAATACCACTTAGGAGAAGATGTGAATCTAAATTATTATACAAATAAACAGTAAGGAGAAAAAATGGAACTAAAGACAAATTACCAATATACTTATTTTATATATCCTTTTGCAATAAAAGAGGAAAATTATAAAAAGTATATAGCAGGTCTAATGAAAAATAAAAAATTTAAAATTAAATTTTTTGATAGTTTTAAAGATATTGAATTATATAAATATTTTGTGCCAAATGTAAAAGAAAAAATGTTTCAAGATTTTTCCTTTAATATAGAAAAAATTAACAAATTAAAAAAAATTGGCTTAAGTAGTCAATTAGAAATATTAAAAAAACAAAATTGTTTGATTTTTGACTATATTTTAGATGACGAAATACAAGGAAAAACAGATGAAAAAGACGGAATATTTTTCTCTATATCAAAAATAGAGTTAATTTGTTTTAAAACAGGAATTTGTTTTTTAACAATAAAAACACACTTGATAGAAACAGATTCCTTTTCAGATATATTGAATTTTAATCATAAATTTGAAAATATAAATTTTGAAAATAAAAGCATAAATAAATTAGAGCATATAAAAATACAAACCAATAGATTTAATACTATAAATAAAATTTCCGAATTTTTAGAGTCTATAACAGGGCAAAAAATTGAAAGTAGGAAACTAGATATAGATGAAAATTTATTTTTGGTATATACATATGCATGTTTAGAAGCTACGTATTGGAATAAAGATAATGACTTTGAAAATATAGAAAATGAATTTATAAAATTAGCTGAAATTAAACCTAGCAATGCTAAAATAAATGTGGACTATGATAAATTATCTACAATGTCTAATGCTAGTTATATGAAAATGAGAGCTAACAATAAATGTGTTGCATTAATATGTTCATCTACAGATTCAGAAAACTATACAAGACTAGCACAAACATACGAAAATGAATATTTATACACATATATTATAGCATTACATCAAAAATATTATCTAAAAAAATTAAATCAAGAATTTAAAAACAAAACAAAAAAAACAAATAGAAAATTTATTGAATTTACAAATTCTATATGGATTAGTGAAATAACTACAAACTCATTTGGACAAAAATTTTATAAAAGATGTAAAGAAAAACTAAATTTGGAAGATTTATTTCAAGAAGCTAAAAATAAATATGACATATTTTATAAAAAGTTAAATATTGAAAAATATAAAAAAAACAATTATATTATTATAATACTATTAGCATTTTGTGCAATAATTGGAATAGCAAATTTTGCTAGTTGGTTATTTTTTAAATAACTTTATACAAAATATAACATTTTTATATAATTTATAACATAAATAGGTGTATGAAATGAAGGTTTTAACAGGAACAGATATTATAGAAATTAGTAGAATTAAAGACAGTATAGAAGATTTAGGCGAGACTTTTAAAAATAAAATATATACTGGAAAAGAAATAGAATATTGTGAAAGTAAAAAGAATGCTAAATATCAACATTACGCTGGAAGATTTGCATCAAAAGAAGCAATTTTTAAAGCAGTATCAGATTTGTTAGATAATAAATATGAAATTGGGTGGAAAGATGCAGAAATATTAAATGATAAAAATGGAAAACCAAAAGTAACATTTAAAATAAAAAAGATAAGTGATCAAATACAAAATATAGATATTAGCATATCACATTGTAAAGAATATGCAGTTTCTTCTGTTGTTATTATATGTAAGTAAAGAAATTGTAATACCAAATAAAAAATTTAAAATTTGATATAAGGAGTAATATATGAATTTATTTGATTCTCATTCACACTATAATGATGAAAAATTTGATCTTGATAGAGAAAAAATGATAAAGGAAACACTAGAAAGCGGTGTTTCTAATTTTATTGTGGCTGGATATAATGTTACAAGTTCTAAAAAAGCAATAGAAATAGTAAAAAAATATAATGATATATATGCAACCGTAGGAATATCGCCAAATGATTTAGAAAATATAAAAACACAACCAGATATAGAAAATAATATATCTAAATTAAAACTAATGACATGTGATTGTTTAAAAAATAAAATTGTTGCTATAGGAGAAATAGGTTTAGATTATTATTGGAATAAAGATAATAAAGAAATTCAAAAAGAAATGTTTATTAAACAAATACAATTAGCAAATGAATTGAAGCTACCAATTGTAATTCATACAAGAGAAGCTGTTCAAGATACTATAGATATACTAAAAAAGAATATAGTAATAAAAAATGGTATTTTTCATTGTTGTCCACTAAATAGAGAACTAATAAAAGAAGGATTAAAACTTGGATTTTATATATCCTTATCAGGAGTTATTACTTTTAAAAATGCAAGTAATGCCGATGAAATTATTAAAATGATTCCGGAAGACAAATTATTAATAGAAACAGATAGCCCATATTTAGCTCCAGAGCCGGTAAGAGGAACAAGAAATAATTCCATTAATGTAAAATATGTTGCAGAAAAAATTGCAAATGTAAAGAATAAAACATTAGAAGAAATTGCAAAAATAACCAGTCAAAATGCAAAAAGAATATTTAAAATTTAATCTTATAAAGTAATATGTATAATTATTACTAATATATAAAAATGATATATTTGATATTGCCTCTAAGATTTTATTACTTTTAAAAAATACAAATCATCAAGAATAAAAGTTAATATAGTTGTTTTTCTTGTATAGTAAGCAAAAAAAATGAGTTTTATAGATTCATCACTTTTAAATAAAAATAGGAATTCGATAAAAAATATAATAATATATTCATAAAACTTGTACCCAAATAATATAATATATTATAACTCAAAAAATTTGACATATTTTTTTAATAATGGTATAATTTGTTTTGTAGTTTAAAAGGAGGTTTTAAACTTATGAAAAGTAATGAAAGGGCATCATTTCAAGTATTAAAAATAACAATTATAGCTTTAATATTTATTTTTGCTTGCAATATAGCAGTAAGAGCTTTTAGTTCAGATGTAAATACAGTAAAAATAGTTTTGGCCAATCATTATGAAATGAATATTATAACAACAAAGACGAAAATCTCAGATATATTAGAAGAAAATCATATTGTAGTGCTTCCTGATGAAACGGTTTTTCCGGAAATAGATGGAGAAATAGGAACTGACAAAACAATTAAAATTGCAAAATCAGGTTCAGAAGGTAGTACAATGTTAGAACTTGCAGATACGCAAGAAACGGTATCATTAGAACAGGTATTAGGTAATTATACAAGTATAACTGAGAAAATAGAGGTAATAGAAGAAAAAATTCCTTATGAGACTATTACAAAAAATGCATCTTCTGTTAGTTCAAATGACAGAAACAATAAAGTAATACAACAAGGAAAAGACGGATTTAAAAAGGTAACTTACAAAATTAAGTATCAAAATGATATAGAAATTTCAAGAAATATTATAAAAGAAGAAGTTGTAAAAAAACCAGTTAACAAAATAGTTCAAGTAACAAAGTCTACATCAAGATCAGGGGAAACAAGAACAGGTGCAACATCTATTGCACAAACAGCTTCAAAAAGTTCCGCATTAGCCAAAAAGGTTGCAGGAATTACGCCAATTGTAAAAACATTAAACACATCTGCATATACAGCTTCGACATGTGGTAAGTCACCATCTAGTAAAGGATACGGAGTTACAGCTTGCGGTACAAAAGCATCATCTTGGTATACAGTAGCTGCTGGAAAAGCATATCCAATTGGTACTGTAATTTATATACCATCTTTAAAAAATAAACCAAATGGAGGATGGTTTGTAGTACAAGATAGAGGCGGAGCAATATCAAATAATAAGTTAGATATTTATATGAATACTTATAATGAATGCATACAATTTGGAAGAAAAAATATAGAATGTTATATATATATGCAATAGAAACTTGGATAATATCCAAGTTTTTTTATAATATAATAAAGCATTAAAAAATGTTTTATTTGAAGACAAAAGTATAAATTAGATATGAACAAATAAAAATTAAAGAGTTTTCTTATTTGTTTTGTATAATTTGCCAAAATTATACAGATATAGTATAATAGATAATAATTGGAGGATAAAGGTTGAAAAATAATTACAATTTTGGCGTTGTCAAACATCATTTGAAATTTAATCAACGTACAAAAAGTACGCATCATAAATTTCAAACTCGTTTTCCTAGCCAAAATTTAATTCTTTTCCAACCAAATTTGTGCCTTAGGAAGGAATGAGATTAAATATGAGAATAATATCATGGAATGTAAATGGGCTTAGGGCTGTTCTTAATAAAGGTTTTTTAGATTTTTTTAATAAAATAAATGCGGATATATTTTGTATACAAGAAACCAAAATGCAAAAAGAACAAGCAAATTTTGATTTCCCCGGTTATTATGAGTATTGGAATTGTGCAGAAAAAAAAGGATATTCAGGTACTTTAATTTTAACAAAACAAAAGCCATTATCTGTAGCATATGGAATAGGTATAGAAGAACATGATAAAGAAGGAAGAGTAATTACTATAGAATATGAAAAATTTTATATGGTAAATTGTTATACTCCAAATTCAAAAAGAGAGCTTGAAAGGCTACAATATAGACAAATATGGGAAGATGATTTTAGAGAATATTTAAATAGTTTAAATAAAATAAAACCTGTTATTTTATGTGGTGACTTAAATGTAGCACATAATGAGATAGATTTAAAAAATCCAAAAACAAATAGACACAATGCAGGCTTTACAGATGAAGAAAGGGATAAAATGACAGAGTTATTAAAAGAAAACTTTATAGATACTTTTAGATTTTTATACCCTGATAAAATAGATGCATATACTTGGTGGTCTTATATGGGACAAGCTAGGAGCAAAAATATTGGATGGAGGATAGATTATTTTATTGTATCTGATACTTTAAAAAATAACATTATAGAAAGCAAAATTCATTCACAAATTATGGGAAGTGATCATTGCCCAATAGAATTACAAATAGAACTTTAAATTAAATAATACAAATAGTTATAATATGGAGGTTTATATGAAAAAAAACAATAAAGCAAAAGATTGGTTATATTGGTTCTCACTTGCGTTAGCAATTATATTAATATATAAATTATTAGATAATTTTACCCAAATAGGAGAATTTTTGTCTAATTTAATAGGCATATTAATGCCATTTGTAATGGGAATATTAATTGCATATATAATATATATTCCATGTAAAAAAATAGAAGAGTTTTTTAAAAGAACAAAATTAAAATTCTTAAGAAAGAAAGCAAAAGGGTTATCTATTTTCACAGTATATGTTATTATTGTACTTATTTTATTTATATTAATAAATGTGATATTGCCACCTATAACAACTAGTATATCAGACTTGTTGAATAATTTGCCTAATTATTATACATCTATTACCAATTATATTAATAATTTGCCTGATGATTCATTTTTAGTAAAGATAAATGCACAAGAGATAATTAACAAATTAGAGGAAATAGATTTTGGAAAATACCTAAGCATAGAAAGCATAACAGGATATGTAAAAGGTGTTATTAGTGTAGCAAGTGGAATATTTGATGTATTTGTTACAATTATAATATCTATTTATACACTATCTGAAAAAGAAAGAATAATTAATTTTTTAAGGAAGGTCAGTTCAAGTTTGCTCAAGGAAGAAGCGTACGGTGTAATTTCTAAATATTTTGAAAGAACAAATAGTATTTTCTTTAATTTTATTTCTGGCCAATTTATAGATGCAATTATTGTTGGTGTAGTAACAACAATTGCCATGTTATTTATAGGAGTAAAATATGCAACACTTTTAGGATTTTTAATTGGTCTATTTAATTTAATACCGTTCTTTGGTGCAATTGTAGCAGTTGGAATTGCTATATTTATAACAATATGCACGGGAGGACTAGGAAAAGCAATTTGGTTGGCAATTATTGTAATTTTATTACAACAAATTGACGCAAATATAATTAATCCAAAGATAATGAGTGATAAATTAAAAATTAGCCCTATACTGGTAATATTTTCTGTAGCATTTGCAGGAGCATATTTTGGAATATTGGGTATGTTTTTAGCTGTACCTTGTATAACAATGTTAAAATTAATTATAAGTGATTATTTAGATTATAAAGAAGAAAAAAAGAAATTTATAAAGCAAAATGAATATAATTAAAAAATAGTATAATAGTTATATAAAAATTAAAATTAAGGTAGCATATATAAGTTATTCGTTTCAAAATAATTTGTATGCTACCTTAAAATTTTAAATTATTTCATAAAAAATAGAAAATTAAAATATACCTATGTGATTCGTAGATACGTTAAAAATTAAAACTTGCTTTTTTAAAAAAATGGTATATAATAGTTATATAGTTTTTAATGTGCAAAAAAGTAAATATTTGTATTAGGAGGTGAAAAATGAACTTACGCGATTTTGAAAAAAATATAGGATATGAATTTAAAAATAAAGAACTGCTAAAAACAGCATTAACTCATACTTCATACGCGTATGAAAATAATGTGGAAAGCAACGAAAAATTAGAATTTTTAGGAGATAGTATATTAGAATTTATATCAAGCAAGTTTTTATATCATAATTATAAAAATTTAAAAGAAGGAGAAATGACTAAAGTTAGAGCAAGTGTTGTATGTGAAGAAAGCCTGCATAAAATAGCGATAAAGCATAATTTTAGTGATTTCTTATATTTGGGAAAAAGCGAAAAATCAAATTGTGCAATGTTATCAAAGGCTATATTGGCAGATAGTGTAGAAGCTGTCATTGCCGCAATGTACTTGGATTCTAATCTTGAAAATGCAGAAAAATTTATTATAAGCAATTTAGAAGATGCAATAGAAATAGCAAGCAAACATGTAGGAATAAAAGACTACAAAACAGTATTACAAGAGAAATTACAAATACATGGTAATGTTGATATAAAGTATTATATTATAAAAGAATCTGGCCCAGACCATAATAAAATATTTGAATCTAAAGTAGAATGTAATAAAAAAGTACTGGGAACAGGTGTAGGTAAAACTAAAAAAATGTCAGAAATGATGGCGGCAAAAGATGCATTAGAAAAATTATAAGGAGAAATTTAAAAAATGAGAAAGTTAAAAAAACAGTATATAATACCAGTTTTTATACCACATTTAGGTTGTCCTAATGATTGTTCTTTTTGTAACCAAAAAAGTATTAGTGGTACAATAAAAATGCCTACAAAAGAAGAAGTAATAAAAATAATAGATGAAAATATAAAAAATATAAGAGATGAAGATGCAGACAAAGAAATTGCTTTTTATGGAGGAAGTTTTACAGGAATAGAAATAGAAAAACAAAAGGAATACTTAGAAATAGCAAATAAGTATATAGAAAGTAAAAAAATAAATGGTATAAGATTATCAACTAGACCAGATTATATTAACAAAGAAATATTAAAAATGCTAAAAAAATATAATGTAAAGACAATTGAGTTGGGAGTACAGTCTACAAATGATTATATTTTAAAAAGATGTGATAGGGGACATACATTTGAAGATGTAAAAAGAGCTTCTAAATTAATTAAGAGATACAGATTTAATTTAGGACATCAAATAATGGTTGGATTGCCAGAAAGCACAAAGTTAGATGAAATAAAAACTGCAAAAGATCTTATAAAGCTAAAGCCTAAGATGGTAAGAATATACCCAGTGCTTGTGATAAAAGGAACAAAATTAGAGAAAGAATTACAAATAGGAGAATATAAACCATTAACGGTTTCACAAGCAGTTGAAAGATGCAAAGAATTACTATATTTGTTTCATAAAAATAAAATACAAGTAATTAGAGTGGGACTTCAGAATACACAAGAGATTACAGATCCAAAAAATAAAGAAAGTCAAGTAGTAGCAGGTCCATATCATCCAGCGTTTGGACAACTTGTAGATGATAGTATTTGGTATGATAGTATAGTAGATAAAATAAAAAAGATAAATGTAAAAGTAAAAGAAGTAAAAATAAAAGTTAATTTTGCAGATATGAATAATGTAATAGGACACAAAAGAGAAAATTTAAATAGAATAAAAGAAATTTATGATGTGGATGTATTGGTAGAAGCTGATAATAACATTAAAGAAGGAAAATCTGAATTAATTGTTATTCAAACATACGATGAGTATACGGAAAAAATCCGTGAGAAAATTACCTAGAAATTACACAATAGATTTAAAATCTTAACTTATTATATGTATAATTAATACAAAAATAGAAATAATTACATTAAGGTGTAATTATGAATCATTTAAAAATAAAATATAAATTATTGACAAAAAAATATATATATGAGATATTCTTTATAATCGTAGGTACAATGCTTATGGCTATTGGAACATCTCTATTTTTATTGCCTAATAAGTTATCGTCTGGTGGTTTTTCTGGTATTGCTACAATAACCTATTACCTATTTCATTGGAAAATGGGATTTGTTATTTTAGCATTAAATATACCTTTTTTCTTATTAGCATTTATAAGAATAGGAAAAGAATTTGTAATAAAAAGTATCATTGGAACAGCTTTTTTATCTTACTTTATTGATATTCTTGATAAATATCCATCATTAACTAATGACAAGTTTTTAGCATGTATATATGGTGGAATTTTAATAGGAGCAGGCACTTCTTTTATATTAAAAGTAACAGCATCAACAGGAGGAAGCGATATGGTAAGTTATATCATAAAAAGCTTTTACCCTGGTTTATCAACTGGTAATTTAATTGTTATATTTGACGCAATAGTAATTACACTAAATGTTATAGTCTTTAAGCAATTAGAAATAGGACTATATTCTGCAATATCCATTTATTTAATGGGAAAGGTAATAGATATTGTTTTTGAAGGAATTGGTTTTTCTAAGATGGTAATCATTATTTCAAATAAATACGAAACAATATCTAAAGAAATAGGTAATAAAATATCTAGAGGAACAACCGGATTATTTTCAAAAGGAATGTATACAGACCAAGAAAAAATGACTCTAATGTGCATTGTATCTAGAAGAGAAGTAATAAGAGTAAAAAGAATAGCAAATAATATAGACTCTCATTCTTTTATTATAATAAGTAATGTAAGAGAAGTATATGGAAGAGGATTTAAAAGACCTTAATGATAGCTCATTAAGGTCTTTTTAAGAAATTTTTGATTCATCTAACGGTTCAAATAAAGTTTTAATATTAACATTTAATGCTTTTGCAATTTTATCAACTGTATCCAAAGAAAAGGTATTTCTACAAGCACTTTTGGACTCGATTTTTCTAATAAATTCATAACTATAAAATGTTATTTCAGATAATTTTTTTTGAGTTATTCCTTTTAATTTTCTCTGTTTTTTTATATTTTGGCCAACTAAATAATAGATATCTTTTTCTACATAATTATTTTTCATATTTTACTTCATTTCCTTTTATATATAATATTTTCTGTGAGAAAAATTACTATAATAATTTTATCAAAAAATATTGTAAAAATACGTTGCAATATACCACCAGATAAAAGATTGACTTTATTTAATAAAGTTAATATAATAAATAAAAGAGGTAAAGAAAATGAATGAACAAATATATACAATAGATAATGTAGAATCATTTGAATTAAGAGATATATTCGAATGTGGACAATGTTTTAGATGGAATTTAGATAAACAAGATAATAGTTATACAGGAATTGTTGGAAAAAATGTTTTAAATATAAAAAAAGAACAAAATAAAATTATTGTAAAAGGGTACTGTACAGATAATATAAAAGATATATGTAACAATTATTTTGATTTAGCAACAAATTATGAAAAAATAAAACATCAATTATCATCTATAGATAATAATATGAAATTAAGTGTTAATTATGGTAAAGGAATAAGAATATTACATCAAGATGTTTGGGAAACACTAATTAGTTTTATTATTTCTGCAAACAACAACATTCCTAGAATAAAAGGAATAATCGAAAAATTATCTAAAAATTATGGACAAGAGATAGAGTGGAATAACAAAAAATACTATTCATTTCCTACTGCAAGTGAACTATCCGTAGCTACAGTAGAAGATTTAAGAAAGCTAGGATTAGGATTTAGAGACGAAAGAGTATTTAAAACAACAAAAATGATAATGGATAAACAAGTAGATATAACAAAACTAGAAGAAATGGAAGATATAAATGAATTGAGAGAAGAGTTATTAAAGCTTCCAGGAGTAGGTCCAAAAGTAGCGGATTGTATTATGCTATTTTCAATGAAAAAATATGAAGTATTTCCAATAGATGTATGGGTA
This sequence comes from uncultured Clostridia bacterium, assembly GCA_947589445.1. GTDB lineage: Bacteria > Bacillota > Clostridia > TANB77 > CAG-508 > HGM13634. Next base: position 15,496 of record CANQAB010000007.1, read on the forward strand.
AAAAGAGTTATGACAGAATTATATACGAATGAAATAGTAAAAATTAAAGATGTAAATACTAAATTACATTCAAACAATACGATAAATAACAAACAAATACTAGAGCTTGCAAGTAATAAATATGGAAAATTAGCAGGATTAGCACAACAGTATTTGTTTTATTGGAGAAGAGAGCAAGAAAATTAAATGTAACATTAAATTTCATTTTTTATGCTAATCTCATTGACTTTATTAAAAAATCCGTATAAAATATATGTGTTAAAAAATGTTTAAAGTACTACGGAAATGAAACAATCAAGGAGGATTTATCATGGGAGAAGTTATTGTTATTACATCTGGAAAAGGTGGTGTAGGAAAAACAACTACAACAGCAAATTTAGGAGCATCCCTAGCATTAGAGGGAAAGAAAGTAGCTTTAGTTGATACAGATATTGGTTTAAGAAACCTAGATGTAGTTATGGGACTTGAAAATAGAATAGTATATGACATAGTAGATGTTGTAGAAGGAAAATGTAAATTAAGACAAGCTCTTATTAAAGATAAAAGATTTGAAGAGTTATTTTTATTGCCTGCAGCTCAAACACGAGATAAAAGTGCAGTAAATGAAAAACAAATGATAGAATTAACCAGTAAATTAAAAGAAGAATTTGATTATATTTTAATAGACTGTCCTGCTGGGATAGAGCAAGGATTTAAAAACGCAATTGCTGGTGCAGATAGAGCAATTGTTGTAACAACAGCAGAAATTTCTGCAATAAGAGATGCAGATAGAATAATAGGATTATTAGAATCATCAGAAATAAAAAATCCAGAATTAGTAGTAAATAGATTACGTCCAAGTATGGTAAGAAGAGGAGAAATGATGGACGTAGATGATATTGTAGATTTGTTATCTATAGATTTAATTGGTGTTGTTCCAGATGATGAATATATTATTACTCAAACAAACAAGGGAGAGCCAGTAATATCTAATAAAAGAGCTCCATCAGGAAAGGCATATTTAGAAATATCCAAAAGAATTTTAGGAGAAAATATAGAAATTACAATACCAGGTAGAGAGAGAGGATTCTTTGCTAAACTAAAGAGATTTTTTTCAAAAGATAAATAAAAATTGAATGATTGGAGGAATAGACGAATGTTTGAAAATATAATAAAATTTTTTAAAAGTTTAGGAAAGAATGAGAAAGAAACAAAGTCAAAAGATGCAGCTAAAGAAAGATTACACTTAGTATTAATGCAAGATAGAGCAAATATTTCAGCGGATTTTTTAGCTTTAATGAAACAAGAAATTATAGAAGTTATAAAAAAATATATAGATGTAGACGAAAATGCAATTGATGTTCGATTAACTAACAAAGCAAATGATGATGGAACGACAGGAGCTCCAGTCTTATATGCTAATATACCAATAATGAGTGTAAAAGAAGAAGCAAAAGAAGAAGTTAGAAAAGAAAAAAAGCAAAAAACTGAAGAAAACAATGTAACAGAGGAACAGAAAAATACAGAAAAAAAGAATCAAAAGGAAGAAAAAGTAAAAAAGGACAGTAAAAATATAGAAAACAAAACAGTAAATGAAAAAAAAGAAAAGGAAACTAATAAAGTAATAGAAAAAGCAGAAGAAATTGTAGAAGAAATAAAAGATAAAAATAAAGAAGATGCAGATACCAATATTGAAACTATTTCAGAAGAAGGATAAATTCCGAAGGAATGATGTAAACAATGAAAAAAAGATTTTTACGAAATGTTGAATGGACAATATTAATTTGTAGTATTACACTATTATTAATAGGTTTAATTGCACTATATTCTGCTACACAGGAAAGTGAATATTCTGAATTTAAAAAACAAATATTATGGTTTGTAATAAGCATACCAATAGTTTTTATAGTAATGATAGTGGATTATAACACATTAGCAAAAATTTCTCCATTTTTTTATGGAGTGTTTATTTTGTTATTGATAGGAGTATTATTTACAGAACCAGTAAATGGTGCAAGAAGTTGGTATGAAATAACAGATACGTTAAAGTTTCAACCAAGTGAGCTAGCAAAAATATTTGTAATTATGTTTATTGCATATGTTATGGTAAAAATTCAGAAAAAAAATAGAAATGAAATAAATAAAATTTTAAAACTATTATTGTTATTACTAATTATAGGAATACCATTAGTGTTAATAGTTATGCAACCAGATTATGGTACAGCAATGGCATTTATTATATCAATGTGTTTAATGTTATTTGTAGCAGGAATAGATAAAAAGTATATTATTGTTACATTTTTAATAATTGTTATTAGTCTTCCAATAATTTATTTATATGTTCTTCCAGAGCATGCAAAAACGAGAATACAAGTTTATTTAAATCCTAATATAGATCCGAGAGGTTCAGGATATAATATTATTCAGTCAAAACTAGCAATAGGAGCTGGAAAATTATTTGGAATGGGAATACTAAAAGGAAATCAAACACAATTAGGATATTTATATCCCAAAACAACAGATTTTATTTTCTCTGTTATTGGAGAAGAATTAGGTTTTGTATTTTCATCAGCTATAATAGTTTTGTATGTTGTTATGATAACAAAATCAATTTATGTTGCAAAAACAGCAAAAGACGATATGGGCTCATATATAGCAATTGGTATAGCTGGAATATTTATATTTCATATGTTAGAAAACATAGGGATGACAATGGGACTACTTCCAATAACAGGAGTGCCTTTACCATTTGTTAGTTATGGTGGAAGTTCTATGATAACAAACTTTATGTGTATTGCAATTCTATTAAATATTAGTGGAAGAAGGCAAAAAACTATTTCTCTAAATTAAAAATATTAAAATATAACCATAAAAAAGGTATAATTTATATAACTCAAATTACTGTTGAGATATACTTTTATAAAAGTATTAAAATAGTGTTAAATTATATAAGGAGAATAGTCAAAATATAGATTTAATTAAAAGGAAAAAAATAAATGTATATACATAAATTAAAAATTGGAGAAATAGAGTTAGAAAATAACTTATTACTAGCACCAATGGCAGGTATTACAGACCTGCCATTTAGAATGATTGCAAAAAAACAAGGAGTGGGGCTTGTTTATACTGAAATGGTAAGTAGTAAAGCAATTTATCATAATGATGAAAAAACCAAAAAATTATTAAATATGAAAGGGGAAAAAAGACCTGTTGCTGTTCAAATTTTCGGGAGTGATATAGAGTCTATGGTATATGCAGCAAAATATGTAGAAACAGTTGCCGACATAATAGATATCAACATGGGATGTCCTGCACCTAAAGTTGTAAAAAATGGAGATGGTTCAAAGCTATTACTAAATTTAGAATTAGCAGAGCAAATTGTAAAATCGGTAGTTAGAGCAGTAAATAAACCTGTAACTGTAAAAATGAGAAAAGGTTGGAATAATAGTAATATCGTAGCAATAGATGCAGCAAAAAGATTTGAAAGAGCAGGAGTAAAATTAATTACTATTCATGGAAGAACAAGAGAAGAATATTATAGTGGTACATGCGATTTGGAAATTATAAAAAAAGTAAAAGAGTCAGTAAAAATTCCTGTAATAGGAAATGGAGATATAAAAGATGTAGAATCCGCAAAAAAAATGTTTAATTACACTAATGTAGATGGTATTATGATTGGTAGAGCAAGCTTAGGAAATCCGTGGATATTTAGGTCTATATTAGAAGGGTTAACAGTTAATAATAAAGAATATATACCATCAAATAAAGAACGATTAGAAACAATATTAGAGCATTTAGAACTTGTAATACATGAAAAGGGAGAATATGTAGCTATAAGAGAGATGAGAAAACACATATCTGGATATACCAAAAATTTACCAAATTCTTCTAACTTTAGAGTTGAAATGAACAAAATAGAAAACAAAGAAATACTAATTAAATACCTAAAAAATTATTTTGAAAATTTGTAAAAGAATAATTAAAAAATAAAAAACATATACATTAAAAGAATAGAAAACCAAAATAGGTTAACAAAATATCTGTTCAAATGGGGGATTTTATGAATAAAAAAATCAAAGTGTTTTTTATTTTTTTATTAATTTTTTGTGTTTTAATATTTTTTATACAAAAAGCTTATAAAACTGTTCGAACTGGAAATAATATAAGTAAATCGACAGACGATTTAGTAGAATATATTTTAAATATTAGTTCTTACGAAGCAACTTTAGAAGTTACAATTTGTTCCAATAAGACAATAAATAAATATATAATAGAGCAATATTTTTTACAACCAAGCTATGCGAAGCAAATTGTAAAAGAACCAAAAAATATAGAAAATTTAGAGATTTTATATAATGGAAAAAATTTAGAAATTAGAAACAGTAATTTAGGTCTTAGTAAAATATACGAAAATTACAAATATTTAAATGAAAATATACTATGGTTAAATTTTTTTATAGAAAATTATAAAAATGAGTACAATATAGAAGAAAATAATGAAGAAATTATATTAACAAGCAATATCAGCAAATATAACTATAATGAAAAATTATATATAAGTAAAAAAAGTTCACTACCAACAAAAATAGAAATAATAGATGATAGCAATAATAACAAAATCTACATAGAATATAAAGAGATAAAATTAAATAATATACGAGAGAATAATATTTTTGCATTTACAACAAAAGATATTAGGAAGGAAGTATAATTTTAACTATTTAATCTCAAAAAGAACTAAGAAATATATCTATATCTTAAAAATAATACACTAGGAGTGAAAGTTATGATAGTTAAAAGAGGAGATATGTTTTATGCAGATTTAAGTCCTGTTATTGGTTCAGAGCAAGGAGGAATTAGACCAGTATTAATTATACAAAATGATATGGGAAATAAATATAGTCCAACTGTAATTGCAGCAGCGATTACATCGCAAACAAGTAAAAATAAACTACCAACTCATATAGAAATAGACTCAAAAACTTATGGATTAAAGGCAGATTCCGTAGTACTAGCAGAACAAATTAGAACAATTGATAAAAGTAGACTAAAAGAAAAGATAGGACATATAGAGGACGAAAAAACATTAGATAAAATTAATAATGCAATTGGAGTAAGCTTTGGATTATAAAGGAATATAAATCAAAAAACGATGATAATTATAAAATTATCATCGTTTTTAAACCCTTAATTTCTTAATTATTTTAATTTCGTCTAGTAATTTTAAAATAGCATCATTTTTAGCCTTTAATGCAACTTCATATTCTTTATAAATATCATCTAAATTATCTATATTTTCCCCAGGAGATAACATAGATTTTATTATTTCTGAAAAATAAGTTTTATCTTTTTCCTTTTTGCTATTATTCATTTTAAACAAATATTTATTAATTGTTTCTAATCTTTTTAATTCACCTTCTATATACCTTACGTATTCTTCTATACATGCAATTTCATATACTATATCATCAATAACAACTTTAAATAGTATTTTTAAAATTCTTGGATTAATTTTTCCTAATTTCTGATTTGTTTTTAACTGATCTAAAGCAATAGATTTCATGTGTTCTTCAGGTTTAGCTTCATGTATTAATAGTTTTAATGTTTCAGATATGTTAATATGCGTAGTGTATTGCCTTTTAGCAGTAATTGCATCATATTCATCAGCCACTCTAACAATTTGTGCAATATAAGGAATTTGTTTTTTGGTAATGCCTCTTGGATATCCAGTTCCATTTAATGCTTCATGATGACAAAGTGCTGCATCAGCAAAGGGACGAAGTTTAATATCCTTCATACATATTTCATAACCTTTTGTAGTATGTGTTTTAATAATTTCATATTCTTCATCTGTAAGACTAGTTGGCTTATTTAAAATTTCAACTGGAATTGTTAACTTACCCACATCATGTAAGTAAGCGTTCATAGTAGAATGAATAATAGCGTGAGAGTTAAATCTTAAATATTCACAAATTCTGCAGACTATATTTGCAACATTTTCAGAATGCTTTTTGGTAATCGGATCCATTCTATCTAATATAGCCAATTGATATCTCATTGTATCATTTAAATTATATGCCTTTAAATTAGAAGCATTGTAAAAATCAAAAGTATAACTTTTCATTAGTTTTATCACCTATTAATAATATATAAATAAATTAAACAAAAGTCAAGATGTAATTATTGTAATTTCATAGTTGTAAAATAATGTTAATTAAATTAATCTATTAAATATTAATAGGAATAAAAAATAGAGTTGTAGGAGCAAACAGTATTAGCCTGCATATTCTTTTTGAAATCTTAACATATACTTTTAAAAATATGTATTGTTAAGAAAACATTTTATAAAACATCTTTGAAAAAACTATAAAAAACTTGTAATTTTATTAATTTTAAGATATTATAAAATAGATTGAGAAAAATTGTTAAAATAGATAAAAAACATATTAATATCTAACTTTAACATTAAAAAAAGGTGAAAAAAATGTATTTAAAAAGATTAGAAATGCAAGGATTTAAATCTTTTGCAGATAAAACAATTTTAGAATTTATGCCAGGTATTACTACTGTTATTGGACCTAATGGGTCTGGCAAAAGTAACATTTCTGATGCTATAAGATGGGTACTTGGAGAGCAAAGTATGAAATCTTTAAGAGGGGCAAAATCAGAAGATGTAATTTTTGCTGGTACGCAAAATAGAAAATCCTTAGGTTTTGCAGAAGCATCTTTAATTTTTGATAACTCAGATAATAAACTACCTGTTGAATATAATGAAGTTGTAGTTACAAGAAAATTATATAGAAGTGGAGAATCAGGATATTATATTAATAAAACGCCATGTAGATTAAAAGATGTCTTAGAATTATTTATGGATACTGGTATAGGAAAAGATGGATACTCTATTATAGGACAGGGAAAAATAGATGAAATTCTAAGCAATAAGTCGGAAGATAGAAGACATATATTTGAAGAAGCCGCAGGAGTTGTAAAATATAGAGTTAGAAAGGCGGATGCAGAAAAAAAATTAGAACATACAAAATTAAATTTATTAAGAATAAATGATATATTATCAGAAATAGAGGCAAATATAGAACCATTAAAAGTACAATCAGAAAAAGCAAAAAAGTTTTTAGATTTAAGAGAAGAATTAAAAAGCATAGAAATAGGACTTTTTATATATAATATTAACACATATAAAGAAAAATTAGAAAAAATAATAGAAGATGAAAGCATCTTAAATAATGATAATAAAACAGAAAATGAAAAATTAGAAAATATAACAATATTAAAAGAAAATCTAAAACTAGAAATAGAAAATATTACAAATCAAATTGAAAGTATGCAAAATATTGGATTCGAAAGTGAAAAGGAAAAAGAAAGAATAGTTTCAGAAATAAATGTTTCTAAAGAAAGAATTTCAAATAACGAGGAAAATAGCAAAAGGTTTAGTAAAGAAATAGAAGAAATACATTCCAGAAATATTGAATTAGAAGAAGAAAAGCAGTTAAAATTAGAAAAAAAGAATAATTTATTCACTAATAAAGAAAAATTTCAACAAGAACTTGAAGAAAAGGAAAACGAATTACAAGAATTAACAACAAAGTTAACAGATAAAGAATTAGAAATAGAAGAAAAGAAAAGAAAAGTAGAAGAAAATACAGATATAAAATATGAGAAAACAGTGAATATCAGTACAATAGAAGCAAATATAGAAAATATAGAAAAAAGAAATAAACAAATAAGCTCAGAAATAGATTTAAGCATTTCTGAATTAGACAGTACACGCATAACAAAAGAAGAAATTGCCAAAAATTTCTATCAAATAGAAAATAAAAGAAACGAAGTAGCAAAACAACTAGAAACAATTATTAATCAAAAAGAAGAAACAGAAGAAAAAATAAAAAAATACGAAACAAATATACATACACTTTCTTCTGAATATAGAATGAAAGAATCTAGATTAAAATTTTTAGAAGAAACAGAAAAAGAAAAAGAAGGATATACAAGAAGTGTAAAAGCCTTATTATTAGAATGTGAAAAAAATCCTAATATAAGGAAAGGAATGAATGGAGTTTTAGCCAATATTATTAATTCTCCAAAAGAATATGAAACAGCTATTGAAATGTCTTTAGGAGCAACACTACAAAATATTGTAACAGATACAGAACAAGATGCAAAAAAAATGGTAGAACATTTAAGAGCAAATAATTTAGGAAGAGCATCATTCTTACCGATTACATCTGTAAAAGGGAGAAAGTTGGAAAAGTATAATGCAAAAGGAATAGAGGGAATAATAGGTATAGCATCAGATTTAGTAAAATATAACTCAAAATACGAGCAAATTGTGTTAAGCTTGCTTGGAAAAACGGTAATTGTAGAAGATATGGATGTAGCAATAAAGTTAGCTAAACAAAATAACTATTCTTTTAGAATTGTTACTATTAAAGGAGATTTAATAAATCCAAGTGGAGCAATAACTGGTGGATCTGTATCTCAAAAGACCGTAAATATTTTAGGACGAGCAAGAGAAATAGAGGACTTAAAAAAAGAATTAAGTAATTTAAAAACAAAAATAGAAAAATTAGAAAAAGAAAAACAAGAATATATTGAATCTTCTGAAGATGTATTGGAGGAAATAACAGGACTTGAAAAAGAACTTCAAGATATAGATATAGTATATGCAACTAATAAACAAAAAATATTATCTGTAGAAGAAAATATAGTAAAGGTAGAAGCTAGGCTAGAAAAATTAAAGGCAGAAAAAGAAGATTTAAAAAATCAAAAAGAAGAAAATATAGTAAACAAAGAAAAAGAAGAGCAATGTATTCAAAAACTTTCTAACGAAAATACAGAATTAAATAACATTATAGAACAATTTGCAAATTTAAATAAAGATAATCAAAAATATATAGATGACTTAAAATTAGACGTTACAAATTTAAAAATATCTGTATCTTCTTTTGATGAATCAGAAATATCTATAGATGAAATAGTAGATAGAATTACTCAAGATATTAATAATAATAAAGCAAGTATACAGAATAAAATAAATCAGAATGAATTAATTAAAAAGGAAAATTTAGACTTAGAAAATAAAATAAAAGACTTAGAAAAACAAATTGAAGAAATTAACGAGAAGGTAAATAATAGTAATTCTAAGATAATTGACCTAAAAACAAGTAGAACAGATAAAAACAATGAACTTAATAAGGCAGAAAATGATTTTACTGCACAATTAGAGGTAATAGATAGTTTAAAAGAACAATTATTAAAAATAGATGTAAAGAAAACAAAAACGGAACAAGATATAGAAGCAATAGTTAATAAATTATGGGACGAATATGAACTTACTCCAAATAATGTTACTAGCTATACAAACCCAGAAAATGTACAAGAAACAACGAAACAGGTAAATAACTTAAGAAATAAAATAAAAGACTTAGGAAGTATAAATATAGATAGTATAGAAGAATATAATCAAACAAAACAAAGATATGATTTTATGTGTGAACAAAGATTAGATTTAGAAGATGGAATTGCAAAGCTAAAGAAGGTAATACAAGATATGACATTAATTATGAAAGAGCAATTTGCAAAACAGTTTGAAATAATAAATAAGAATTTTGGAGAGATATTTAAAGAATTATTTGGTGGAGGAAAAGCAGAATTAACATTAACAGATGCTGAAAATATATTAGAATGCGGAATAGATATTCATGTTCAACCACCAGGAAAAAAACTGCAAAATATGACATTACTATCTGGAGGAGAAAAAGCTTTTACAGCAATTGCTTTACTATTTGCAATTTTAAAAATAAATCCATCACCATTTTGCGTGTTAGATGAAATAGAGGCAGCACTAGATGATGTGAATGTTTACCGTTATGCTGATTACTTAAAAAAATTTACAAAGGATACGCAATTCTTGGTAATAACACATAGAAAAGGAACAATGGAAGCGGCAGATACAGTTTATGGAATTACAATGGAAGAAAACGGTATATCTAAATTATTATCTATGAAATTAAAATAATAGAAAAGTTTATTTTTTCTTTATTTATTGAAAGAAATCCCAGAGATGTAATCTCTGGGATTTCTGTTAGTAAATTGAATTAATTCAATTTACTTTAAGGAGGTACAGTTATTTTGTAATTTGATACGATATTATTCCATATTTCTTCTACAGTCTCGATATTTTTTGGATTTGCTACATAAAAATGAAAAGGATTATTTTCATCTCCCTTCATTTCTAAAATAGAAACACACTGGTACTCAAGCTCACTAAGAAGTTCGAAATTGTCAGATTCGAATGTTACATTGCAAGATGAACATTCTGTTTCATAACTAAACGTACTCCGATAAATAAGAGCTTTTAAAGACATAACTGTGGGATGCTCTAACATAGGGCGATTCACTCCTTTATAAAATTTTCTACAGCCGTTCAAGCATATAGTAATTTAATTTTAGCATATTATGTGGAAATTTGTCAACATAAATAAATAATAATATGTATTAAAAATTTACAAACCTATTATTTATTAACAAATAAACCGTAAATCCGTAGGAAAAGTATTGACTTTTTAAATACACAATGATAAAATATAATGGTTATTTTACGTAGATATAAATCCTACGTAAAAATAAGTTTAAAATCTAATGAACTTATTTTAAAATATTATAGGAGGTGAAATTTAAGTGCCAACAATTAATCAATTAGTAAGAAAAGGAAGAAGTACTACAAAAGCAAAATCAACGGCTCCTGCTTTACAACATGGATACAACTCTAGAAAGAAAAAAGTTACAGATTCTAGAGCTCCACAAAAAAGAGGAGTATGTACAGTAGTAAAAACAGTTACACCTAAAAAACCAAACTCAGCTTTAAGAAAAGTAGCAAGAGTTAGACTATCTAATGGATTTGAAGTAACATCTTATATTCCTGGTATAGGACATAATTTACAAGAACATAGTGTTGTTCTAATTAGAGGAGGTAGGGTAAAAGATTTACCTGGTGTTAGATACCATATTATAAGAGGAACATTAGATACAGCAGGTGTAAAAGATAGAATGCAAGCGCGTTCTAAGTATGGAGCTAAACGCCCTAAAAAATAAAATAAATGAAAAAACTTCGTATTACGTTGTTAAATTTTCGTAAAAATCCTCAACGTATGCCAGTACGATTAAGATTTTTATTCAAAATTTGCCTAGTACGACTTGTTTTCGGATTGTTTTAAAGTAAACAAAAAGTGTTTAGAGTTTGGAATTTATAAGTAAAAATATAAAATAACAAAATCCAAAAACTAAATACAAACCTAGTGCTAACTTACTAAGTTTTAAGAGGTACTTAAATTTAGAATAGATATAGCACTATACGGAAAAGAAGAATCTTTTCAGAGTAACTTATAAGATATTTTTTTAAATATCAATAATCAAAAAGAAGGAGTGAAGAATAGTGCCAAGAAAAGGATATATAGCAAAAAGAGATGTATTACCAGATCCAATTTATAACAGTAAAGTTGTTACAAAATTAATTAACAATATTATGCTAGATGGTAAAAAATCTGTAGCTCAAAAAATTGTTTATGGTGCATTTGATATCGTAAAAGAAAAAGAGCAAAAAGATCCTCTAGAAGTTTTTGAAACAGCTTTAAATAACATTATGCCTGTTCTTGAAGTTAAAGCAAGAAGAGTAGGTGGAGCAACATATCAAGTTCCACTAGAAATTAGAGCTGAAAGAAGACAAACTTTAGGACTTAGATGGCTAGTGACATATGCAAGAAAAAGAAATGAAAAAACAATGGCAGAAAAATTGGCTGGAGAAATAATAGATGCTACAAACCAAAATGGTGGAGCATATAAGAAAAAAGAAGATACACATAGAATGGCTGAAGCTAATAAGGCTTTTGCACATTACAAATTCTAAAAAATTAATGAAAAACTTCGTATTGTGTTGTTAAATTTTTCGTAAAATCCACAACGTACACAAAGTACGACTCTGGTATTTACTCAAAATTTACCTAGCACTACTTGTTTTGGGTTAATTTTTAATAATGAACATTTGATGATAAAAATCGTTTTGAAAATAAATATAACAAATAAAACAAAGGAAGTAGAAGATTTAGATTATAAGAGGAAAATAAAAAATTGACCTCTAACCTCTAATTTCTAACTTCTAGAATAGGAGGAAAATCCGTGGCTGATAGAGCATATTCATTAGAAAAAACAAGAAATATAGGAATAGTTGCACATATAGATGCAGGTAAAACAACAACAACAGAAAGAATACTATTTTATACAGGTAAAACACATAAAATAGGAGAAGTTCACGAAGGTGCAGCAACAATGGACTGGATGGAGCAAGAACAAGAAAGAGGTATTACAATTACATCAGCAGCAACAACATGTTTCTGGAATAATAATAGAATAAATATTATAGATACTCCAGGACACGTTGACTTCACAGTAGAAGTACAAAGATCTTTAAAAGTTCTTGATGGTGCAGTTACAGTTTTAGCTGCAAAAGGTGGGGTTCAACCACAAACTGAAACAGTTTGGAGACAAGCAGATAAATATCATGTTCCAAGAATGGTATATGTAAATAAAATGGATATTACAGGAGCAAACTTCATGCTTTGCGTTGAACAATTAAAAAATAGATTAAAAGCAAATGCAGTTCCAATCCAATTACCAATTGGAGCAGAAGATAATTTCCAAGGTAT
>CANQAB010000008.1 GCA_947589445.1 uncultured Clostridia bacterium
TAATTCTTTATGTACATATTTTGCTAACTGATTAATTGTATAATCTGATATAGATGATTTTAGTTTTTCTGCCTCATCTTTTGCATCATGTGAATTCAAATTTAAAACATCCTTTAAAAATACATATACAATATCATATGCTTCTAATATTTTCTTAGCTAAATTTTCCCCATCCTGAGTTAATTCTATTGTTCCATACGATTCATAATTTACTAATCCATTATCTTTTAAATTGTGTAAAGCCTTATTTACGCTAGGTTTTGTGCAACTCATTTTATTAGCTATATCTGTTACTCTTACATTTCCATTTTGCTTTTTTAAAATATACATGGTTTTTAAATATTCTTCTAATGCTTTTGATACCATTATTTTCTCCTTATATTTTGTTAAATACGGTTAACATTATACATTATTATAATTTGTTTGTCAAGGCTAACATTTTTTTGCGTTACAATAAAATATTATATAAAAAAACTCTATACCTTTAGTATAGAGTTCTTGAAAAATTATTTATTTAACAAATAAATAGATAAATTTAAGTATGAAGCAAATATTATCCATAATAAGTATGGTATTTGTAATAACCCACTTAGTTTATTTTTAGAATAAAACCTCTTAATCATTATTATTACTAATACATCTAATACCAAAATCCATATAAATGAGAAAAATCTCCACTTGAATACAAAAAAGAAAATAGACCATAAAGCATTTACAAATAATTGCAAATAGTAAATTTTATTAATATCTTCATCAACTAACTGATTGCTTTTTAAAATCCCATAAGAAATTCCCATTAATACATATAAAATCGTCCAGACAATTGGAAATAAAATAGATGGTGGAGCTAATAAAGGTTGCTGTAAAAAATTATAATCCATAAATGGAAAAATAATAAGTCCTACAACTCCACCAATAATTACTGGTACCAATATTGATTTTATATACGTTATTATTTTACTATCCATATATTCTTCACCTCTAATACATTGTATTAGTTGATTAATAATATATGATATATATAACAAAAATTAAATAAATTTCCTCCGGTTGATTCGGAGAAAGTTTATTCTTTGATAACAAGAAAAGCGACTATGTCGCTTTTTCTTCTCGACCATTTTTTTGTGAATTTTGCAAAAAGTCGAGAGAATTTATAAAAATTTAAAAACATTCAAATATGCTATTTTCTAAGAAAATTAGGAAATGGCATATTTTTTTATATCTTAAAAAATTCTAAAAAATGCTGAAAAATTTGAATATTTTATTCCGCAAAAAATTCCGCAACTTAATTTTTTACCACTTTACGGAACCAAAAAATTTCCGCAAAGTTAGTTTTCCTTGATATATCAACAAATAATCCTATTCCGCAAAATTATTAAAGAAAGGAAAACTATTGTTATGGATTTTATACCTTATAAAGTAAATGAGGTTTTAGAAAATGTCTTTTATCAAATTCCAAAAGAATTACTAATAAATCCTATATATAATAATCTAGATTCTAATAGTATTCTATTATATGGACTATTGCTTGATAGATTATCTTTATCTATGAAAAATAAATGGATAGATAAAGACGGAAATATATATCTTATTTACTCAAGAAAAGAAGCACAAAATAAATTAAAGCTTTCTGCAAGACAATGCTAAAAAGATATATCAAAGGAGGCGCATATAAATATGAGTTATGCTATTATAAGAAATGTGAAATACAAAAGAGAAAATCTTAAAGGAATATATCTCCATTAAAACACCTCATCCTGTATTATTTCAAAAATTTTATCTACATTTACAAAGTGTTGTAAATATTCTTCTATCTTTTGTGTATCTAATGAATTTACTTGTTTTCTATAATTAGAAATTATTTCTTTGTATAAATCATATCCTATTTGATTTTTATTTCTTGCTAAATCAATTAGCATTCTTTCTTTATCATATATATTTATTTTTATTCCTTCATACTCAATTTCATTTTTACCTAATTCATATAAATCATCTTTCATACGAATTTGTTGTATTTTATCCGAATTGATAGTAGTAGCATTTCTATTTGTTGCTAAATACATTTTATTAGGAATAACATCTGTCAAATTATGATAGTAATAAGCAGAATATGAGGTAAAAATACCATAAGAATACTTTTTCATTATAACTTCTAAATAGTGAACATTTGGAGTATCAGAATATATTCCTTTTTCTATTTTAAAAATTTCTTTATTTTTTAATGCTTTTCTTATTTGATATGTACTTTTGTATTTATCTTTTAATTCATTATGGTTATATAACATACTTTTTTCCCCCATAAATATTTTAACCTAATTACCACCATAAGTCAATAGTCATGGTGGTAATTAGGTTAACTCTTTATTTATTTTCATCTAGCCATTTGCATAATTCATCTGCTGTAATTTTATTTTCCCTATATAACTTTAATTGCTTTCTTGCCTTGCTTTTCCATGAATCAAATTCCATTCTCATTACTGGCTTTGTAATGTCATTTGCACGATATACTTTGGTCATTCTTCTTTGATATTCTCTTTTAAAAGTTAGTAAAATAGAAATTGTAGATTATTTAAATGAGCTTGCTGAATATTCTCCAACATTTTTATTATTACTTACTACAGGTATGAGAATTGGAGAAGCTTTATCTTTGGATTATAAGAAAGATATTGATTTAGCAAATAAAACAATAACTATTTCTAAAACAATTACCAAAGATGAAGATGGTAAAGATTGTATCGGATTAGATACTAAAACTCCAACAGGTAGAAGAACTATTCATTTAAGTGATATTGCTTTAAAATATCTTAATGAATGTTTGTCTCATGTTAAAAAAATAAGTTCAATTTACTATTCTACAACCTAGAAAATACTACTGGAGGATTTTATGCAGAAGGCACAATAAACTCTGCTATAAAGCGAATCGCTTTTAAATTAGACATATATTTATATGTTGATGTAGATGGAAAAACAAAAACTCAAGTTCATACACATATGCTAAGAGAAACATTTGCAACAAGATGTGCTGAAGCTAAAATGCCACCAATTGTTTTACAAAAGATATTAGGTCATGCAGACATTCAGATAACAAAAAAATATTATATTGATGTTGACCGCCATTTCATTGATTCAGAGAATGAAAACTTTGTTAAATATATGAAAGAACACAATTTGTTTAATGAATATTATTTAAAAGCTTAAAACAAAAGACAAAACTGTGGAGAATTTGCTGGAATTTCATATCTTATAAAGTACTTGACATTCCGCAAATTTGCTCCGCAATTATAAAATGAATAGGATAAATGTTGATAATTAGAGGAATGTAGCATTTTTAGTAATGTTTTCACCTCGCCGATTTGAGTTTCCGAACAAAGTGAGGAAATCTCAAAGGCAATAGCGATTGTAGCACTTTTATATAATAGGAATTTCGGAGAAATTTCCTATTATATAAAAATAGAGTTGTATGTTATACAACTCTATCATATAAAACTACTCTTTTTTCTAAAATACTTTTAGGAACATCTATAATTCTTTGGTTAGAAGAACCTCTAAATTTTAGCATTTTACTTTTTTGTTCTTCTATAAACTCTCCATCTACTAATACATCTATATTATCAAATGTTCCTTTTAAAGTTGGGTCACAATTTTCATTTAACAGTTGTGGTAAAATATCTTTTTCAAAATTATATCCAGTATAGCACCATATATTCTTATTTTTATAGGTTTCTTTAACTTTTTTTACTAAAGGATATAGTCCTTCTTGATTTTTCTTCTCTAGAGGTTCTCCTCCAAGTAATGAAAGGCCTGCTATATAATCTTTGTTTAGAAGATTAATAATATGATTTTCTGTTTCTTCATTATATTCTTTTCCGTAATTAAAATCCCATGCTTCTTGATTGTGGCATCCCTTACAGTGAAAATGGCATCCACTTACATATACTCCAACTCTTACTCCTAATCCATCTTGAATATCTATTTCTTTTATATCTGCATAGTTCATAAATCTTATGCCTCCTCCTATTGTTTTATAATTATATAACAAAGCTTTTTATAATATTTTTTATTCATTTTTTAAAGGTGCGTTACTCTTGCTTTTATTTCTTTTGTTTTTCCTACATTCCAGAAGTTTTCTCCTAAATACCCACATGTACGTCTTACAACTGTAAGTTTTGAATGGTTTTTGTTTCCGCAATTTGGACATTCCCATTCATTATTATCATTAATAATAATTTCTCCATCAAATCCGCATTCATGACAATAGTCTGATTTTGTATTAAATTCTGCATATTGTATATTATCGTATATAAATTTTACAACACTTTCTAGTGCTTCTAAGTTATTCGACATATTTGGTACTTCAATATATGATATTGCTCCACCAGTAGATAAATTTTGAAATTCACTTTCAAATTTTAATTTTTCAAAAGCATCAATTTTTTCTCTAACGTCTACATGATATGAATTTGTATAATATCCTTTATCTGTTACATCTTCTATTGTTCCAAATCTTTCCTTATCTATTCTTGCAAATTTATAACATAAACTTTCTGCTGGTGTTCCATATAATGCAAAACCTAATCCAGTTTCTTCTTTCCATTTTTTAGTAGTATCTCTTAATTTTTTCATTAATTTAATAGCAAAATCATGACCTTCTTTAGTAGTATGAGATACTCCTTTTACCAATTTAGTAGTTTCATATACACCTATATATCCTAATGATAAAGTAGAATATCCACCCTTTAGTAATTTATCTATTGTTTCTCCTTTTTCTAACCTTGCAATAGCACCATATTGCCAGTGAATAGGACTAATATCAGATTTTGTACCTAATAATGCATAATGTCTACACATCAAAGCTTCCTTGCATAATTCTAATCTTTCATCCAATTCCTTCCAAAATTTTTCTTCATCTCCATCTGCAACAATTCCAACTTGTGGTAAGTTAATACTTACAACTCCTTGATTAAATCTACCTTCAAATTTATAATTACCATTTTCATCTTTCCATGGAGATAAAAAGCTTCTACATCCCATTGGGCTAAATATATTACCTTCATAATTTTCTTTCATTTTTTTAGCAGATATATAATCCGGATACATTCTTTTTGCAGAACATTTTACTGCTAAACGCGTTAAATAATCATATTCTCCTCCAGTTAGGTTGTTACATTCGTCTAAAACGTAAATTAATTTTGGAAAAGCTGGTGTTACATATACACCTTTTTCGTTTTTTATTCCTTGATATCTCTGTGTCAATATTTCTTCTATAATCATTGCATTTTCTTTAATATATTCATCGTTAGGGTCTAAATGTAAAAACAATGTTACAAAAGGAGATTGACCATTTGTTGTCATTAATGTATTAATTTGATATTGAATTGTTTGTACACCGGCACTTACTTCTGCTTTTAATCTATCTTGAACCATTTCTTCAATAACATCGTCTGATACTTTTCCTTTGTATTTTTCTTCTAATTTCTCTTTAAATTTATTGTAGCTTTTTCTTACATATTTTCCTAAATGAATCATATCTACAGATTGACCACCATATTGATTACTAGCAACTGCTGCAATTATTTGAGTAGTAACTGTACATGCTACTTGGAAACTTTTTGGAGATTCTATCATTTTTCCATTCATTACAGTTCCGTTATCTAACATATCTTCAATGTTTATTAAACAGCAATTAAATATTGGTTGAATAAAATAATCTGCATCATGAAAGTGCAATACACCTTCTTGGTCTGCTTTAGTTATTTTTTCAGGTAACAACAATCTTCTTGTTAAATCTCTAGAAACTTCTCCTGCTATATAATCTCTTTGAGTAGATGCTAAACAAGTATTCTTATTAGAATTTTCTTCTTCTAGTTCCTTGTTTTCATTTCTGATTAATCCAAGTATTGATTCGTCAGTTGTATTTTGTTTTCTTACTAAAGCTCTTGTATAACGATATACAATATATTTTTTAGCTAAATCATACTTATTTAGCTCCATTAACTTTTGTTCTATAATGTCTTGAATATCTTCTACTAACATTCTTTTCTTACCTAAAGACTCAATATATTCAGTAATTTCTTTTATATCTTCTTTATTTGCTCTTTCTTTTTTGCTAACCTCCTCATTAGCTTTTCCAATTGCAATAGCAATTTTTTGTTTATCAAAATCTACTGCCCTTCCATCTCTTTTGATTACTTTCATATCTTTATCCTCCCTTTTTTTGTTGTATTTATTATATAGTTATTATTAAAAAGATTAAGTTGCAATTGCAACTTTTTTGCATTTTTATTTTTTTTGGTTATTTGACTATTCAAATAACTTATAAATAGTGCATTTGATGTTTTATTACATTTATATTACAATTAAAATACAAATTAGATAATTTTTAAACATTATTCAAAATTATTCATTTACTCGACTTTTTTATATCTTAAAAATAATTAGTTTTTTATTTTTTATGTATTCTTGTTGCAATTGCAACTAATATTTGTTATAATTTGTTTTTAGATAAGGGTGATTAAATGAAAAACAACTTTAATATTGAAGAATTTTCTAATAAATTAGTATCTTCTTGTGAAAAAATACAACAAAAGAATTTTGAGAAAAACGAAATAATTACAACATATATAGTAAATAGAAATCAGATTTGTATTGTATTAGAAGGTTCAGCGGATTTAATAAGATATGATTTTAATGGAAATCAAATGGTTGTAGAAAAGTTTAAACAATATGATATTTTTGGAGAAGTTTTTTACAAAATAAACACAAATAATGAATTATTTGTAATTGCAAAAGAAAAGTCTAAAATTTTAATATTTAACTATGATATCTTTGAAAAAAAATGTAAGAAAAATTGTAAATTTCATGAAGAACTACTAATAGGATTACCTAATTTAGTAATTAGCAAAGTATCAAGTTTAACTTTAAGAATTGAACTTCTATCAAAAAAAACAATTCGAGACAAACTTATTTCATATTTTAAAATTTTATCCGAAAATAGTTTTAGTAAAACATTTACTCTTCCATTTTCTCTTACAAATTTAGCAGATTATTTAGGAATTGATAGAAGTGCTATGATGCGAGAAATTAAATCTCTAAAGGAAGAAGGATTTATAAAAAAATTAGATAAAAATAAATTTACTTTATTAAGTCAATAAATATAATTGTACTTTTTTTATTACATTTATAATATATATTAAATGGTGATTAACTTTGAATTTTATAAAAGGTATTTTTATTGGTGCAGGTGCTATTCTTCCTGGTATTAGTAGTGGTGTTCTTTGCATGATTTTTGGTTTATATGAAAATTTAATTAATAGCATCATAGGATTTTTTAAAAATATAAAAGGAAATTTTAAATTTCTATTTCCAATAGTATCTGGAGGAATAATTGGAATATTGCTGTTTAGTACAATTGTTTCTTATTGTTTTGAAGTTATTCCTTGCCAAACAAAGTCACTATTTATAGGATTACTTTTAGGTAGCTTATATGTTTTATCACAAAATAATATAAAAGAAAATACTAAAACACTAAAAGATTTCACATCATTTTTTATTTGTTTTTTTATTGGTTTAGGATTAATTTACTTAGAAAGTATTATTCACTTTTCTACAGATTATACGCCAAATGAATTTAGTGCATCATTTCTTATCTTAAGTGGATTTTTAATGAGCATTGGTATTGTAGTACCCGGTGTTAGTAGTACAGTTATATTAATGCTTATGGGAGTATATAGTACATATTTAAGTGCTATTTCCATGGTAAATATGAATGTTCTCTTCCCAATGATGATTGGTGTTGTAATTGGTTCTATTATTTTTATGAATCTTATTAAATTTTTATTAAATAAATACCACTTACCAACAATGCTCGGTATTATTGGTTTTAGTTTAGGAAGCGTATTTATTCTTTACCCAACATATTCTTTTGACTTAGAAAGTTTTATTGGAATTATTCTATTAGTTTTAGGTTTTTTTATTGGGAAAAATATAAAGTAATAAGAAGAAAAAAATATTAATTATTTTTTTCTTCTAATAATCCAATCTTTTTTACATTCAATAGGTAATTTCATTTTTACAGTTTGTCCTTGTTTTCCTGGATTAACACATAGAATACTTTTATCTGTTTCAGATTCCCATAATTCTTCTATAGTAAATACATAATTGTCTATTGTTCCTGGAATTAAAATTTCTAATGTATCCCCTACACATAATTTATTTCTTATTTCAATTAAAGATTTATCTTCATTATAATCTATTACTTTACCGCCGAATTCATATTCTGAATTGTACTGTTTTCCTTCATATTCTTGAAAATCTTTATTATTTCTACTGTTAAAATAAAAAGTAGTTAAACCTCTTGTTTTTGTTTTTTCTAATTCATTTAAATATTTTTTATAATCATAATTGTTTGGATTTTTAACATAATCATCAATTGCTGTTCTATATGTATTAATAACAGATGCTAAATAATATTCTGTTTTTAATCTACCTTCTATTTTTAAGCTAGTTACACCCATATTTATAATTTCTGGTATTTCTTTTATTAAACATAAATCTTTTGATGAAAATATATATGTTCCATGTTCATCATCTTCTACTGGCATTAGATTGCCTGGATTATTTTTTTCTTCTACATATACATTATATGCCCATCTACAACTTTGAGCACAATCTCCTAAGTTTGCACTTCTAGATGCCAAAAAGTCACTTAAAAAACATCTGCCAGAATATCCAAAACATATTGCTCCATGAACGAAAATTTCTGTTTCCAAATCTTCTGGTGTATTATTTATAATACTTTTTATTTGTTCTTTATTTAATTCTCTTCCAAGAATTACTCGTTTAGCACCGTTTTTGTACCAAAAGTTTGCATTATGATAGCTTACTACATTTGCTTGTGTACTAATATGAATTTCTATATTTGGGGCATATTTTTTAAATATTTCTACTATACCACCATCAGATATAATTGCACCATCTGCTTTTATTTTGTTTAATTTTTTTGCTTGATTTATAATTTCTTCATATTTATCATCCCACGCATAAATATTGACAGCTACATACACCTTTTTTCCTATATTATGAGCATATTCTATTGTTTTTTCTAAATCGTCATCATTAACTGAAACTCTACTTCTTAATGATAAAGATGATGTACCCATATATACAGCATCAGCGCCATATAAAAATGCAATTTTTGCTTTATCAAATGAACCAGCTGGTGCTAAAAGTTCTATATTTTTCATTTTATATTATTCCCTTCTGTTTTCATATTTATTATTATACAATCTTATTATATAATATGTCAATTGTTTTTACGATACTATTGATACTCATAGCTTTTTATGATATAATATATATATGCTAAATATTTAAAAATTTTTTAGGAGGTAGTATTAAATGGCATTACAAGATTATTTGTATACGCAATCAACAGTACCAGAGGTACTAAAACAGTATATCCGGGAGTTAAGGTCAAAAGAAAACAACGTTAAGTCACTCATGCACGCAAACAAGCTTGTTTCTTATGCGGACATGATGCATGATAAACAGTTTTTAAAAGATTTAAGGAAATTGTTTAATGAAACGTATGATCTTATGGACAAAAATCACCCAAGTCTGCATTTTTCTATTGCGGGGCGTCGTAAGTCATTGATAAGTACAGAAAAAAAGATTTTACAGTATTCATCAATGGATAAGTCATTGGACTTAATAAGAGATTTCTTTGCTTTTCGGATTATATTATTTGGAGACAAAGAAATAAATCTCGTTAAACACTGCTATAGTGTGATGGAAGAAATAATAGAATTTTCCATAAAAAAGGGATATACCCCTTGCGAGAGCTTACCGCTTATCGATAGTTCTAATGTTAATGAAAATGCTATTAGTGACTTTAAATATGAAAAATTTATTAAGGATTATATCAGCTGTCCAAAGAAAAACGGCTATCAATCCGTGCATCTAGTGCTTGTCGACACAAAGGGACGGCATTTTGAGATTCAAGTGCTAACACTTGATCTCTATGCACAAAATGAGGCGGGGGTTGCTAATCACACTGATTACAAGGATAAAAAATATAATATCCCTTTTCCTCTGGAACGTGAAAAAGTAAAAGTAAATGGATATGCCTTTGTAAACGGACAGGTGTTTGATTACGCAGGTGTAGAAAAACCGATAACTATTTTTCAAAGGCAAAAGACCTTCTAGCAAAAATTTCCCTTACCACTGGTAATTATGTGGTAAGGGTTTTTATTTTATATGAAAATTGACAAATTTTCTTAAGTAAAAAGTTTAGTTAGTTTAGGTTATACGAATATTTCACAACTGTACATGTTGTAAATTTACTTTTCTTATAATATAATCATTCATTATTTTATTTTTTTAGTTATTGCAAGTCCATCTCCTACTTCTAAAATTTTAGTTTCTAGGTTAGGATTTTCTGTTGTTTCCTTTATATATTCTCTTAAATTTCTAACTGCAGTTCTTTGTTTATGCTTATTATAATCACTCATTACATATCCTTTATACAAAATATTATCTGCTAATATAATACCATTTTCATTTAACAATCGAAGTGCTTCTTTTAGAAAAAATGGATACTTCCCTTTTGCAGCATCTATAAAAACCATATCATATTTCTTATTTAGAGTAGGTAAAATTTCTGTTGCATCACCTTCTAAGATATTAATTTTATTTTCTAAATTCATTTCTTTTATGTTTAATTTTGCATCATTTATTCTTTCTTCATCACGTTCAATAGTATCAATTACTCCATTTTCTTGTAAAAACTCTGTAAAACATATTGCAGAATAGCCAACAGCAGTACCTATTTCTAGAATACTGCTTATTTTGTTATTAGCATATAATTCATATATATATTCTAATGTATCGTCCATAATAATTGGAATATGATTTTCTAGTGCTTTTTTCTTAATTTTTTCTAATTCAATTTTATTCATTGTTTCTCCGTAACTGAAATTTCAAGCTATTTACTACGTCTAGCTTCACGTTCTCTAGTCTTAGTATCCAAAATTTTCTTTCTTAAACGAATATTCTTTGGTGTTACTTCTACTAGCTCATCATCTTGTATAAACTCAATTGCTTTTTCTAAAGACATTTGAATAGGAGGTACAAGTCTTAACGCATCATCAGAACCTGATGCTCTTGTGTTAGTTAAGTGTTTTTCCTTGCATACATTAATTGCTAAGTCTTCTGCTCTAGAATTTAATCCTACAATCATACCTTCATATACTTCTACACCAGGACCAATAAATAACTCTCCTTTATCTTGTGCGTTATATAATCCATAAGTAATTGAAGTTCCAGCTTCCCATGCAACAAT
Source organism: uncultured Clostridia bacterium (assembly GCA_947589445.1). Lineage (GTDB taxonomy): Bacteria > Bacillota > Clostridia > TANB77 > CAG-508 > HGM13634. The sequence continues at coordinate 11,339 of CANQAB010000008.1, forward strand.
AGTACCTCTTGTTCTAGCTTGAATATCACCTTTATACTCTTCATATGAATCAAAAATATGATTCATAGTACCTTCGCCCTTTGTATCGGTTAAGAATTCTGTTCTATATCCAATTAATCCTCTAGCAGGTATTTTAAATTCTACCTTTGTGTGTCCATCTTCTGCAGGTTCCATATTTAACATTTCTGCTTTTCTTCTTCCTAGTTTTTCGATGACGTTACCAATGCAATCATCTGGTACATTTACTACTAATCTTTCAATTGGCTCACATTTTTTTCCATCTATTTCTTTAAAAATAACTTTTGGTCTAGATACAAGTAATTCAAATCCTTCTCTTCTCATTGTCTCGATTAATACAGATAAATGAAGTTCTCCACGTCCTGAAACTTCAAAAGCCTCTGCTCTATCTGTTTCTTTAACTCTTAAACTAACATTCTTTTCTAATTCTTTAAATAATCTATCTCTTAAATGCCTTGATGTAACAAATTCACCTTCACGACCTGCAAAAGGGCCATCATTTACACTAAATGTCATAGATACAGTTGGCTCATCAATATCTACAAATGGTATTTTCTCTGGATTAGTAGGGTCACATATAGTATCTCCTATATTAATATCTGAAATTCCTGAAATCTCAATAATATCTCCTGCTTTAGCTTCTTCTACTTCGACTTTCTTTAATCCTTGATGCGTATATACTTTTGCTACTTTACCATTTATTGTTTTATCTTCTTTTTTACATACAACAACGTTCATTCCAGGTTTAACTGTTCCACGTTCTAATCTACCTACTGCTATTCTTCCAACGTAATCATCATAATCTATATTTGATACTAACATTTGCATTGTTCCATCTTCATCGCATGCAGGTGGATTTATTGTATTAATTATAGTTTCAAACAAACATGTTAAATCTGAAGATTCATCTGTTAAATTCACTTTACCAATTCCTAATTTTGCAGAGGCATACACAACAGGAAAATCAAGTTGTTCATCAGTTGCATTTAATTCAATAAATAATTCAATTACTTCATCTACAACTTTTTCAGGGTTTGCACCTGGTCTATCAATTTTATTAATTACAACAATCGGTTTTAAATCTAGTGCTAATGATTTTTTCAAAACTTCTCTTGTTTGTGGCATTGCTCCCTCAAAAGCATCTACTAATAATAAAACTCCATCAACTGTTTTTAAAACTCTTTCAACTTCTCCTCCAAAATCAGCATGTCCAGGGGTATCTACTATATTTATTTTTACATCTTTATACTGTACAGAAGTATTTTTAGATAATATTGTTATTCCTCTTTCTTTTTCTAAATCGTTAGAATCCATTACTCTATCTTGTACAACCTCATTATCTCTAAATACATGACTTTGTTTTAATAATGCATCTACCAATGTTGTTTTTCCATGGTCAACATGTGCAATTATTGCTATATTTCTAATATTTTTATTATTCATTATTTTTTTCTCCTTAAATATACTTTTTATTTATTTCTTTTTAAATATTCTTCATATCCATATTCTTGTGAAGTTCCTTCTAATTCTTTAATTGATAAACCAATTTTGCAATTTTCTTTATCAATATTAATAATTTTAGCATTTACAATTTGTCCTAATTTTAATTCATCTTCTGGTCTAGTAATTCTTTTAAGGCCTGTTATTTGTGAATTATGCACAAGACCTTCTAATCCTTTTTCTATTTCTACAAATGCTCCGAATATTGCAAACTTAATAACTTTACAAGTTACCACATCACCTACTTTATATTTATTAGTTAGTATAAACCAAGGATTTTCACCCTTTAGTGGATATGATAAGCTAATTTTTCTTTCTGCTTTATCAAAAGACTTTATTGTGACCTCTATTTCATCACCAATCTTAAATTTATTTTCTAACTTTTCATCTTTATTCCAAAAAATTTCTGATATATGAAGTAATCCTTTTACATATCCTAAATCAACAAATAGACCATAGTCTGCAATTTTAGAGATAACTCCGTTATATGTTGCACCTACTTCTATCCTCTGCCAAAACTCTTCAATATTCTTAGCTTTTTCTTGTTTTTGTTTTTTTCTTTCTTCTGCTTGCTTAATTCTTAATTCTTTTTCTTTTTTAACATCTTCTCTTCTTTTATATTTTTTATATGATAATAAGACATTTCCTAAACCATCATTCCATTTTAAAACATCAGCAGAAATTACATCTCCTTCATTAAATTCATCTTTTGGATTTTTACTTTCATCTTCTGAATATTCATTCTTTGGTATAATTCCATCTGCTTTATAACCAAAATCTACAAAAATTTCTCCTTTAGAAGATATACCTATAACTGTACCAGTTACTGTTTTATCAAATCTTTTTTCATTTAGTGATTCTTTATATAATTCTTCAAAAGTTTTTTCTTTCATAATTTACCTGCTTTCAAAAACAATATATTAGGATACGACTTAAATATCGTATCCCAAAACATATGTATTATTATACTTTAAAAGCATATAAAAGTCAATACTCTAAGAAAATTCTACACATAAATTTTATGGTAATTTAAAACATCTTTATATAATGTGAATTTCGGAGGAATATGCTATTATATAAACAAAAACATCCATTTCTGGATGTTTTTATGTCAGGTATATTTTGGGTTTGTAACTATTTTGAGTTTTTCATATTTTTCTTCAAAAGTTCTACAATTACATCTTTCCCTTCTAAGGCATACTGAATTGTATCTTCTGTTATGTCAGCTCCACCTTCAATGAGTAATTTAACTACTTCATAATATCCAAACTTAGATGCACACTTAATTGGATAGTTGTTATTGGCTGTTACATCTGCTCCTGCTTCAATAAGTAGCTCTACTACTTCGTCATGCCCATTCTGTGATGCATAACGAATTGGTGCATTATTATTAGCAGTTACATCTGCTCCAGCTTCAATAAGCAACTCTACCAATTCAACATATCCATTTGCTGATGCAATCTGAATTGGATAGTTATCATTAGCAGTTACATCTGCTCCGGCTTCAATAAGCAACTTCACAACATCAGTATGTCCATATTTTGATGCACACCTAATTGCAAGGTTATCACTGTCTGTTACATCTGCTCCGGCTGCAATAAGCAACTTTACAATATCAGTATGTCCATCTCTTGATGCTTTCTGCATTTCAGTGGTTATAGCTGCTTTCACATCTGCCCGTTCTTTAATAATAAGTTTTACTACTTTAGCATCTGCACCTTTAATAAAGATTTCTAATGTCATAATGATTCTTCCTCTCTTTAGTTAAAGATTTTGTTTTAGCTTTGCCTGACTCAAAACTAATTAAAATATACTACATATAGCCATTTGCTATTAAGTATTTTTAAATTATATCATATTATTATGTTAATTTCAATATTTAAGAAACAATTTTATATATTTTATTTATTTTGCATTTTCTATCTCTTTTCCCCAAATTGCTTCTGTAATTTCATTACTTATCAAATCTAGTATTTCCTTTTCCGGTTTTTTAGATTGATATTTACTGAAGTTTAAAGGCTTTCCATAATACAATTTTACTTTTGTAAAAGGTTTAAAACTTCCTTCTATTTTAACAGGTATTACATCTACTCCACTTCTAGCACATAAATAAGATGGTCCATTTTGAATTTTACCATTCTTTTTTATACCATTTCTAGTTCCTTCTGGAAAAATTGATAATATTTTATTTTCATTTAAAACTTTTAATGATTTTTTTATTGACTCAATATCTTGTTTACCTCTTTTTACAGGAAATATATTCATCTTTTTAGCAAACCAGTATATAAATTTGTTTTTAAATAATTCTTCTTTTGCCATAATGTACATTTCTCGTTTTGTTGCTGAATATAAAATTGGCGGATCCCAGTTACTCACATGATTTGCACACAGAATATATGGTTTTCCACTTTCAATATTTTCTTGTCCATATGTCTTTACTCTAAATAAAAACAAAGTAAAAATTCTTACACAAAATTTTACAAATACTCTAACCATCTATTTTCTCCTTGATAATACTAATTACCTTTTTTCTTACCTGCTCTATAGTTAATTCTGTTGTATCTACTAAAACTGCATCATCAGCTTGTTTTAAAGGCGCTATATTACTGTTTTTATCATTTTCATCTCTAAAAATCACATTCTTTAAGACTTCCTCGTAAGTAATGTCAGAACCATTTTTTTGTTCTTGTTTATATCTTCTTTTAGCTCTTTCTTCTGTAGTAGCATCTAAATAAATTTTTACATCAGCATTAGGAAATACATTTGTACCAATATCTCTTCCTTCCATAATAACCATTTTTCCTTCTGCCATTTTTCTTTGTAAATTAACCATATTTATTCTTACTTCTGGAATATGAGATACTTGTGAAACTAGATCATTTACTTTTTGTGTTCTTATATCTATTGTTACATCTATTCCATTTAATAAAAATCTTAAATTACCATCTATATTTTTTATATCAATTTTTATTTTACTTAATAATTCATTAATTTCATCTATATTATCTAATGAAATTCGTTTATTTATCATATCTAGTGTTACACACCTATACATTGCACCTGTATCAATATTAATTAATCCTAGTTCTTCTGCTACTAATTTGGTAATTGTTCCCTTGCCTGTTCCTGCAGGTCCATCTATTGCTACAATAAATGACATTTTATACATTCCTTTCCAAATAAACTATTTTTTTAGTTCTTCACTATTTTCAGGCATTTTTATGCCCTTAGCTACAATATCTATTTTTTGAACATTCATTGTTGTTAGTTTTTCAATTTCTTTCTTTGTTTTATCCTTAAATTCTGCCAACCCTTTTATAATATTAGAACCATAACTTACAACTACTTCCATATAAATATATGGTCCTTCTGTTAGTTTTTCAACTCTAGTTTTTATAATTTTATCTATAAAAGGAGTTTTATTTGCTAGATGTTCTGCTATTTGTCTAAAAACTGTATCTGATATAGTAAAATTTCCTAAATAGCTAAATGTTGGTCTAATAATTGATTTTTCAGATATGTATGGATCTTTTCCTCTTCCTTTTAGTTTAAATATTTGTAATGGGTCCAATATATAGCCAGAAAAATCTTTTTTTATTTCAAAAGTTGGAACAGGAATAACATGCTTTCCTTCAGTTACTCTAATTCTTCTTGCTGTTTCCATTTCTTCTTTTGTTGCAATTTCATTTATATAAATTATTTTTTCTATCTTTGGCAAATCTAAATTTTCAGCAATTTTTTCAACCATACTGTCTGAAGTTCCTAAAATTAGAATACTTTCTGGCTTATACTTTTTTATTGCCTTTTTTATATCTTGCTTTTCTTCGTCTGTTAAGAATAAAGCATGTTTTACTGTTTCTATTTTAGTTGGTGCCTTTTTTGCAGAATTTCCTGCAATTAATTCGTTATCTTTTATAAACAAACCATCATCTATAATATAGTGAATATTATATTCTCCAGCAACCATTTGTGCTCTATAACTTTTTCCTGTTCCTGAAGGACCAACAAAAGCATAAACCTTTATTTTGTTATTTAAATTATTTAATACCATACTGTTCTCCTTAAATAATAGAAGAGCCTATATATGCTCTTCTATTTTCGACATCTCATTTATTTTAATACTTCTTACGTGTTCTATTTTTTCCCAAGTTGTTTCTCTTTTAAATAAACATTTAAAATTAATTAGTAACCATGAGCCCAAGAATAATGGATAGCATATTAATCCTTTAATCATTGGCTTGATTGGCTTATGCTCCATTTTCATAATTAACATTGCTGTAATAATTGGTAATAAAAATGTTGGAATTATATATCTAGCATAATTTTCTATTAATTGTATAGTTGTAATACCACTTCCTAAATACAATAATAAATTTATTAGTAATAGTACTAATGTTATAATAAACATCGGAATACTACCAACAATATATAATAATCCATCAAAGTTCATTACAGTTTTATGTTCTTTTACAGCTATAGCTAGTTTCTTTGTATATTCACCCATGCATTGAATATGCCCAACAGTCCACCTCGAACGTTGTGACCATGATTGCTTAAACCCTACTGGTTGCTCATCATATACAATAGCATCTCTTGCCCATCCAAGTTTTCTACCTCTAATAATTTGTTTTAAGGAAAATTCAATGTCTTCCGTTAGAGTTTTTGTATTCCATCCATCAGGCTTAATTTGGTCAAATCGCACCATAAATCCAGTACCATTAATAAGTGGAGAAAGTCCTACATTATACCTTGCCAAATGATAAAATCTATTCATTGTCCAATAAAATATTGCATAACCAGCAGTAATCCAGCTGTCAGTTGGATTTTTAATATCTCTGTATCCTTGTACTACTGTTTCTCCTTGACATAATTTTTTATTCATATTTTTAATAAAGTTTACATCTACAATATTATCTGCATCAAATACACAAAAGGCATCATATGGAGCATTTTCTTTAATTTTTTGTGCTAAAAACCAATTCAAAGCCGCACCCTTTGTTTTATGAATAGAATCAAATCTTTCATACACAATTGCTCCTGCTTCTTTTGCAATTGAAGCAGTATTATCTGTACAGTTATCTGCAATCACATAAATATCATATAATTCTTTTGGATAATTTTGCTTTTTTAAACTAGCTATTAAATTTGCTATAACTTTTTCTTCATTATGAGCAGGTATAATTGCCATAAATCGATGATTTTTCTTTTCCAATAATGGTTTATCTTTAAAATTAATTAAAGAGCAAATACTTATAATAAATTGGTATATCCAAAATATTGTTACTATCCAAACTAATGCTTGTTGTAAAATATATAAAAATTCCATTTTTTACTCCCCATAATATATTATATATAATAATATTATTTACACTTTTTAATTATACTACATATAATAAAATAATGCAAATTTTGGTAACTTTAATATAATTATTCAATATTTTCAGTTTCTTTTTCTAACTTTTCTTGATTTTTTATATCATCTAATTCTTTAGTTATTAAATTAATTCTACCTTGGTCATCTATTTCATATACCTTTACAGTTACTATATCCCCAACTTTTAAAACATCTTCTACTTTTTCAATTCTTTCTTTTGATATTTTAGAAATATGAAGTAATCCTTCTTTTCCACATCCTACATCTACAAATGCTCCAAATGACATTATTTTTGTCACTGTTCCTTCATAAACTCCATCAACTTCAATTTCTTTTACAATATCTTTTATCATTGTTAATGCTTTTTTTCCTGCATCTGTATCTACTGAATAGATAAATACTCTTCCATCTTCTTCAATATCTATTTTTACTCCTGTTTCTGCAATTATTTTATTAATCATTTTTCCACCAGGTCCAATTACATCTCTAATCTTGTCTACTTTAATTACAGTATTAATTATACTTGGGGCATATTTAGATATTTCTTCTCTTGGTCTATTTATTTGTTTCAACATAATTTCGTCTAAGATATAATCTCTTGCTACCTTTGTTCTTTCAAAAGCTTCTTCAATAATATCATAAGTCAATCCATCTATCTTAATATCTACTTGTATTGCAGTAATCCCTTTATGTGTACCACCAACCTTAAAATCCATGTCCCCAAAGAAATCTTCTAAGCCTTGAATATCTGTTAGCATAACATATTTATTTTCATCCTCAGGGTCTGTAATTAGTCCAGTAGAAATACCAGCAACCGGTGCTTTAATTGGAACTCCTGCATCCATTAATGCAAGTGTACTTCCACAAATACTTGCTTGTGATGTAGAACCATTAGAACTTAGAACTTCTGATACGACTCTAATTGCATAAGGAAATTCCTCTTTAGAAGGAATAACAGGTACTAATGCTTTTTCAGCCAAAGCTCCATGGCCAATTTCTCTTCTTCCTGGTCCACGTGATGGTCTTGCTTCTCCAACACTGTAAGATGGAAAATTATATTGATGCATATATCTTTTAGATTCTTCCTCATCTATTCCATCTAATACTTGTTCTTCACTAATCATTCCTAAAGTTGCAATAGACATTACTTGTGTTTGTCCTCTTGTAAATAAAGCACTACCGTGAACTCTTGGTAAAACTCCAACTTCACATGATAATGGTCTTATTTCATCTAATTTTCTACCATCTGGTCTCTTATGTTCTTTATATATCATTTCTCTAACACATTTTTTTTCTAATTTATACAAACTGTCTTTAATATCTGTTATTTTTTCTTCAGCTACTTCCTCACCATATTTTTCAATAAAATATGCTACTACATCTTCTTCTATTTTGTCCATATTAGCATCTCTTACTTCTTTGTCTGTAGCTTGTACATCTGTATACATTCTTTCTTTAAATTGTGTCTCTATTTCTTCGTAAACTTCATGGTCAACTTCAAAAGATTTATATTCAAATTTTTGTTTTCCAATTTCTTCTTTTATATTTGATATAAATTCACAAACTTTTTTTATTTCTTCATGTCCTTTTTTTATTGCTTCTAACATAATATTATTTGGTATTTCGTTTGCTCCTGCTTCTATCATTGCTATTTTTTCTTTTGTTCCAGCAACCAAAAGATTTAAGTCACTTATTTTTCTTTGTTCTTGTGTTGGATTAATAATAATTTCTCCATTTACATATCCCACATTTACTGCAGCTGTTGGACCGCCAAATGGTATATCAGAAATTGATAATGCAGCTGAAGCTCCAATCATTGCTGCAACTTCTGGTGAATTATCTTGTTCTACGGATAATGCCGTTGCTACTACACATACATCATTTCTAAAATCTTTTGGAAATAATGGTCTTAAAGGTCTATCAATTGCTCTTGATACTAAAATTGCTTTATCAGATGGTTTTCCTTCTCTTTTTTGAAAGCTTCCTGGTATTTTCCCAACTGAATATAATTTTTCTTCATAGTCTACTGAAAGTGGGAAGAAATCAATTCCTTCTCTTGGTTCTTTAGAAGCTGTAACATTTACCATTACGACTGTATCTCCATATTTTACCATGACACTTCCATTTGCAAGTTGTGCAATTTTTCCTGTTTCTATTATAAGTTTTCTTCCTGCTAATTCCATTTCATAACTTTTAAACATAACTTTAACTCCCTTTCACAATTATATAAAATAATTATCGCATGTTTTTAAAAAAATTGAAATTTGGCATGTCCTAAAAAAATTTAATATATCCAAATACAATTATATTTAAAACATTGTATATATTATTAGTTTGTAACCTTTATAATATACTTTTATATAATTTTTAAAAGTACATTATATAAGCTACCACAATAATATATACAAGATAAAACTAAAAACACCTTATACATAACACAAGGGCGTTACAATTCTTCAAACGCCCTCGAGTATATATTTTTTTATTTTCTTAAACCTAATCTTTCAACGATATCCCTATATCTTTGAATATCTGTTTTTGACAAATAGTTTAGTAAATTTCTTCTTTTACCAACCATTTTTAAAAGACCTCTTCTAGAGTGGTTGTCGTGAGTATGAATTTTAAGATGTGCAGTTAATTCATTAATTCTTTCTGTTAATAAAGCAATTTGAACTTCTGAAGAACCTGTATCTTTTTCATCTCTTCTGTAAGTAGAAATAATTTCTTGTTTTCTCTCTTTTGTCATAATATACACCTCCCATTTTTTATATGCCTTAAACTGAACGAAAGTGGTGTTATGCTTTTCGCTAAGTATAAGGTAATCTTTTAATAATGTTATTTTACTATAAATTATAATAAAAATCAATAGTTTTAATTAATTTTCTTTTAGTTCATTTCAACTATATGAAAATACTACAATCGCTATTGCCTTTAAACTTATCTCACTTTGTTCGGAAACACTCAAATAGGCGAGAAGAAAAGGCGACATATTATAAATTACAACCTAACTAATCTTTTTAAAATCTTTTCTTTTGGTGTAAATACCATATATTTTATAAAATATTTTTGTAGTGGATTAAAAAAGGTATCTAATAATAAAATATTCTTTATTTTAAACTTAATACCTTTGCTTTCTAGGTAATCACATGTAAATAATTTGCACGAAATACATTTTGCATCACAAGTATAATTTTCACTATTTAAATATTCACATAAAACTAATTTTGAAAATGGACCTAACATTTTATGCTTAAAATGATGACAACACCCAGTAGTAGATGATGTATTTCTTTTTTCACCACATTTATTGTTGTGGAAGTCACATAGATTTTTTCCATAAAAATAACCATCTAAATAGTTGCATACTGTATCATATATATAATTATATCTTTCATATTTATTATTGTATAAAACAGCATTAATGCCATAAATAAAATTCATCTGATTTATATCGTTTTTATTAAGATTAACTATATATGCAATTATTTTTTTATTATCTTCTTCTACTCCAAATGTCTTATTCATTCTTATAGCTATATTTTTAACAAATAAAAATTTCTTTAATATTCTTTTATATTCTTTTGAGCTAAATTTATTAAAGTCTATTTTAAATATTATTTTTTCTTTTTTTAATACATTTATTAATTTTAGTTTTTTTAGACTTATAGTTTCAAAAGGTATATCATTATCTTGGTTAACAACTTTTATATAATAATCATTGTTCAAATTTATAATATTTATCATGACTTCAATCCTTTCTAATTTTTTATAGAAAAGGATCTGGAAAAATTTCCAGACCCTTTATGTGATTTTCTAAATTTTAGAAAACCATGGGCACCTACTTAGTCTCTGTTGTGATAGAGTTGGCCATCATTTGAGTCATCATTATTGATACGATAATCACCATCGCCAGTAACATAACCTACACGATTGCCATTTCCATCATATACATCTCCGTCTTTCGAATATCTACCAGGATAATCATTACGGAAGTCTTGGCTGTCTTTCCATGACATAATGGTGTCCTCCTTTCATGTATTTATAGTACATTTGTACTATAAATACATATTATAATATGTTTTTATGTAAATGTCAACCATTTTTGTATAATTTTACCAGTGCCATGTTATTTTTTAGTTCATTTCAACTTTTCCAATTATATCTTTTATATCCTCAATATTGTGTTTTTTCATATATGCTTCAATGCCATTTATTGTTTCAACAGCTGTATATGGATTAATAAAATTTCCACATCCAATTGATACTGTTGATGCTCCTGCAAGCATAAATTCAATTGCATCTTCTCCATTTACAATTCCACCTAACCCCATAATTGGAATTTTTACAGCTTTAGATACTTGGTATACCATTCTTACCGCTACTGGTTTTATTGCTGGTCCAGAAAGTCCTCCAGTGTTATTAGCTAATACAGGTTTTTTTGTATTTATATCTATTTTCATAGCTAATAATGTATTAATAAGTGAGACAGCATCTGCACCTGCATTTTCTGCTCCTTTAGCAGTTTGAGTGATATCTGTAACATTTGGTGTTAATTTTACAATTAATGGCTTATCTAATACTTTTCTTACAGCTGAAGTTATTCCTTTTACGCCATCATATGTTGTTCCAAAAGCCAAACATCCTGCCTTTACATTTGGGCATGATAAATTAAGCTCAACTCCATCAATATCCAAGGTATTCAATATTTTACATAATTCAACATATTCCTCTACACTGCTTCCGCATGCATTTACAATTACTTTCGTATCAAACTTTCTCAAAAAAGGTAAATCATAAGATGCAAAATATTCAACACCAGGATTTTGCAATCCAATACTATTTATCATTCCACCTGTTGTTTCATAAACTCTAGTCGGTTTATTCCCTGGTCTTGGCTTTAGCGAAGTACCTTTAGTAATCACCGCTCCTAATTTACCTAAATCATAAAATTCACTGTATTCTCTACCATACCCAAATGTACCTGATGCTACTGTTACTGGGTTTTTCATTTCAATTCCTGCAAAATTAATTTTAGTATTCATTATATTCTCCTTCCTTTTTATTATTTGTTCTTGTCAACTTTAGTTTATAACCAAAGGAAACAAATTTCAAAGACAATAGAAATTGTAGAATTTTTATTATTATATACTTTAAATTTCAACTAATTTCGAATCAAATACTGGTCCAGCCTTACAAACATGAATGTATTGTGGATTGTCTACAGGAGAATTTGCGGTTTTAACAGCACATCCTAAACATACACCTAATCCACATCCCATTTTTTCTTCTAAAGAAAGCTGACAAGGTATGTTCCTTTCTTCTGCTAATTTTTTTGCAGCTCTAAGCATTGGAAGTGGTCCACAAGCATAAATAGCATCTAATTTATTTTCATTTAAATCTCTTTCCAAGTATTGAATAGCAAATCCACTATTTTTATAACTTCCATCATCTGTTGTAATAGTTAATTTAGATGATTTTTCTTCAAATTCCTTTTCTAGTACTACTAAATTTTTATTTCTAAACTCAATATACATATTAACATTTATTCCATCTTGTTTTGCTTCCTTTGCTAATTCATATAATGGAAAAATACCTATTCCACCACCAAGTATTGCAATATTTTTATACTCTTCCAATTTAAATGTTCCGCTTCCTAGTGGCCCTATTATATCAATAAAATCACCTTCTTCTTTTTTTGAGAGTAATTGAGTACCTTTTCCCTTTACTTGAAAAATAAATTCTAAAATTCCTTTTTCTTTGTTTAAGTTATAAATACTAATTGGCCTTCTTAAAAAAGGATCTAGGTTTTCATTAATTCTTATTTCTAAAAAATTTCCGGGTTTGGCTATATCTACTATTTCTTTTGCTTCTACTGAAAATTTATATAAATCATCTAATAATTTTTCTTTTTTAACTAATTTTGTATAAACCTGCTTTGGCATTACTTTTCCTCCTTATTTAATATAAATTAATACAAAAAATAAATTATTTTATTGCATTATTTAATTCGTCTCTCATACGAATTGCTTCTGCCCTTGTTGCTTTTGCATATTCTTCTTCTTTAAATTTATCTTTCCATAATTCAGATTTATATGCACACATTAAACTTCTTGATGCATTTACAATGCCACCTATACCTTGCTCATCAAATCCAAGCGCAATATCTTTAGCTTTTCCACCCTGTGCTCCGTATCCAGGAATTAAGAAAAATGTATGTACCGCTTTATTCCTTAATTCTTTTAACTGTTCTGGATATGTAGCACCTACTACAGCTGACACACTACTATATCCATATTTTCCTCTTAAATCTTTTCCCCACTCTTCTACCAAGCTTGCTACATGTTCATATACAGTTTGTCCATTTTCTAATTTTAAATCCTGCAATTCTCCTGAAGATGGATTAGAGGTTTTTACCAATACAAAAATTCCTTTTTCATATTTAATACAATCTTCTACAAATGGCTTAATGCTATCTACACCCAAATAAGGATTGACTGTTATAAAATCTACGTAATTAAAAGCACTTATTTTTTCTTCACCAATTATTGTATGTCCTAAATAAGCATTTGAATATCCTTTTGCAGTAGAACCAATATCTCCTCTTTTAGCATCTGCTATAACAATCATTCTTTTCTCATGTGCATATTTACAAGTTTCTTTAAATGCTTTCATACCTTCTATACCAAACATTTCATAAAAAGCGAGCTGTGGCTTAATAGCAGGAATAATATTGTAAACATTATCAATTAATTCTTTGTTATATTCTAAAATTGCTTTGCTTATTCCTTCTAAAGTATTTTCGTATTTATTTATAACAACTTCTGGTATTATGTCATATCTTGGATCTAATCCCATTACAGTAGGATTATTTGTTTCTTTTATTTTTTCAATTAATCTATCAATTGCATTCATTTTTATATTCCTTTCGAATCTTTTTATATTTTTTATTTATTAATTTTTATATACAATTTTTCCATTTACTATTGTATATTTTACCTTTCCTTTTAATTTCTTTCCAATAAATGGGCTGTTTTTAGATTTTGATACTATTTTCTCTTTATGATAAATATATTCTTCGTTTGGATTAAAAATTGTAATATCTGCTATTTTTCCTTCTTCTAATGTTCCTTTATCTATTTTTAAAAGTTTTGCTGGATTGTATGAAGTTAGTTTAACTAAATCAAGATAACTAATGTGTCCTGGATCCACCAAATTCATTATTTCAGCTGATAATGCAGTTTCAAATCCTATAATTCCATTTGGTGCATTTGAAAGTTCTTTTTCTTTTTCTTCTATACTATGTGGTGCATGGTCTGTAATAATACAATCTATTGTTCCTTCTTTTAGTCCTTCAATAATTGCTTGTCTATCTTTTTCTTCTCTTAATGGCGGATTCATTTTTGCATTTGTGCCACTATTCAATACTTCTTCAACTGTAAAACTAAAGTAATGTGGGCATGTTTCGCATGTAATTGGTACACCTCTTCTTTTGGCGTCTCTAACCATATTCTTGGTTGTTTTAGTACTAATATGACATATATGAGCTCTTACATTATTTGTTTCTGATATTACAATTTCTCGTGCTGCCATAATTTCCTCTGCTTCTGGAAGCACACCTTCAACTCCTAATTTTTTTGCAATTTCTCCATTATTAATTGCACCTGTTGCAACTGATTTTTCTTCACAATGGGATGCTACAAATGTACCTAAACTATCTGCTTTTATAATTGCTTCTCTCATTAATTTACTGTTAGTAACTGGTATTCCATCATCAGAAAAAGCTATAGCTCCTACTTGTTTTAATTCTTCAAAATTAACTAGTTCCTCACCTTTTTCGCCTTTTGTAACAGAAGCATAAGGAAGAATATTACATACTCCATCTTTCTTTGCCTTTTCTATAATTTGTTGCAAAATAATAGCACTATCCGGTGTTGGTTTTGTATTTGGCATAGGACAAATAGTTGTAAAACCACCAGCGACAGCGCTTTTGCTTCCTGATTGAATTGTTTCTTTATATTCATATCCTGGTTCTCTTAAGTGACAATGCATATCAATCATTCCAGGCATAATATAAAGACCTGTACAATCTAATATTGTATCTGCTGTTTCTGTAATATTTTTAGCAATTGTTTTAATAATATTGTCTTCAATTAAAATATCATATTGTTTAAATATTGAATTTTTGTAATCTATAACTGTTCCATTTTTTAATAAAATTGACATAAAAAAACCTCCTATTCATTACTGCTATATATTATCATTCTTTTTTATATAATGCAAGGAGATTTTTTATTTATTTTATTTATATTACATACTGATTGTTCTATTCTGGTATTCCATATCGTGCTAAATAACCATTTTTATATCTAATATCATCTGTTACATCTTTTATTTATCCCCTTTATTGAAATTTTGTTATGTCTTCTATTCTTCCTGCAAAATATGGTTTTTCTTTCCCTTTTTCTCTTAAAAATAATGCAAATGTGTCATCTACATAAAAATATCTTGGTTTATTCTTTTGAGATAATTCTATACTACTATCAAACGATGCATATATCCCTGCCTCACTTTTTATCTCTCCACCTTTTTCATCTAAAGTAAATTTTACTGTTTGCAATGCTTTTTCTATTTCTCCAGTATTGTAAATTGGGTCTGCAGTCTTAAATGGTTTATTTTCTAATTCTGTATATTCTCTTTTTTCATTAAATGTTAATTTAGGAGCTTTAAACTCATCTACATCTTTAAAAGATTTACTTCCTGTATATTTTGAAGATTCATCATTCATATTTTTATATATTTCATTAAAATTATTTCCTGTAGGATTTTTACAGAATATCACTTCATCGTTTGTCTTAGTATTTATTAATATTGCAAAATCATCTTTTGAATTATAATATAATACTTGTATTTGATTTCCTACAGAATTTTCAGTATTTTTATCTATTCCAAAATACTCTACATCTTTATATTCATTTCCAAATTTATCATTATCTAATTTATCAAACTCTTGTAAAAATTCAAATTTTCTGTATAACATTGTATAAAAGAAATATCTT